>NZ_JAEQCF010000041.1:0-38696 GCF_020738625.1 Microcoleus sp. PH2017_09_SFU_O_A | reverse complement strand
GAGGGCGGGTTTTTGAAATTGTTAGTTTTGGGGCGATTATTGTTGGTGAACCCGCCCCTACGGGAATTATGTATATAGCCCGCCAATAATATTCAAAAAGCGTTTAACTTGTTTTTCCCAAGTCCAATCGAGCATAAAATTCGCCGCAGCTAAACCCCGACGTTTCGCTTCTTCGCGATTAGTATAAACTTGCTCCAAAGCCTCGACAACTTCCTCAACATCTGACTCTCCCCAACCTTCTACACCGGGAAAATGAGCAGTCGGTTTAACTCGTCCCTGATGCGACAAAGGATAGCAAATATTGCTGTAAATCAAGTCTAAATGTCCGGTATTTGCTGATAAAATAGTAGGAATTCCGCAGGCCATACTTTCCATTGCGACTAAATTAGTGCCGCCTTCGCAGCGATTGGTGAAAACAGCGCAGTCAGCTTCTCGCAATATTTGTCCGGCGAGGTGATTGGGAATTAAACCGATGTCGATAAAAGAGTCAACTGGTAAGCCGTTAGCCGCCAACCATTGCGAAATTCCTAAACTTCCGTCGCGGTTGATATTGGGAAGTCCCGCAACATTTCCGGTTTGTTCGATTCCTAGCATATATTGAGGCCAGAAATTGTGCCAGGTTGTTAGTAGTAAAGCTTCTGGATGTTTGGCGCGAAATCGTTTGAAAGCGGCGATTACAATGTCTTGGCCTTTGCGATATTCGAGTTTGCCGCCGGAGAAGATGACGAAGCGATCGCCAAATAAGTTAGATTTAGGTGCAGGATGGAAAATTGTGGGGTCAATTCCTTGATTTACCATCGCGACGTTAGTCAAGCCGCAGCTTCTCAAAACATCGGCATTCCAGTGGGAGCCGGCGACAATGGCGCGATATTTTTTGGCTGTTTCTAGGGCTGCTGCGGTAATGCGGGTGTCTTCAAAAAAGATGACTCCTACTTGACAAGGGCTGATTAGGTGATTTTCAACTCCCGAGGATGCTAAGTTATTCCCCAAAGCGTAAAGTACAGGAAAGTTACAACTGATCTGTTTGTCGGAATTTGCTGTTACTAATTCCTGAAATTGTTTCTGCTTTTCTACTGCGGGTGACAAGAGTGATTTGTGCAGCGGATTGATGGATTCTGAGGTGATGGACGGCGGTACTAAAAGTGCAACTTCCCAGGCAGGATTTCGCAGCAGTTGCAGTGTTAAATTCATGCCGTAAATGCCCCAGCCGCTGGTGATGCTGACTGGCCAACTGATGCCGATTCCTGTTATTTGTGGCGGGGTTTCTGGGGGGATATTTTGAGGAAGAACTTCTGGATATATATTACCAGGTAGAGTCTGGGAATGAGTATTTTCTATTATTTGTAGCGGAGTTTGTGAGAGGGGATTTTCAGTTTGAGCCTCTGGATATGCGTTAGTAGGTAGAGCCTGGAAACGGGTAATTAGCTGTTCTAGGGCTGCTTTTATACGATCGCCCACGGCATCCCAATCACCCGCCTGTGACTGCCGAAACAACCGCGCAGTGGGATACCAAGGGCTGTCTTCCCGTGTCAGCATCCACCGCCAATCGGGCATGAAAGAGAGCAAAATCCAGACAGGTTTGCCCAACGCACCAGCTAAGTGGGCGATCGCAGTATCAACACAAATTACTAAATCCAGTTGCGAAATAATCGCTGCGGTGTCGGCAAAATCGAGGCAATGTTCGCTTAAATTGGGGATTTGCTGTTGATTCAATAAAGTTAAATCGCCCGCCGACAAATCTTTCTGAAGGCTGTAAAAACTCGCGCCCGGAACATCTAAAAACTTCAAAAACTCACTCAACTTACAGGATCGCTCGTGATTTTTGCGGTGCAGCGGCCCGCCCGCCCACACAATACCTACTTTTAGTTTATTGTTCGATCCTAGGGAAATTTTACAATCATCGGGCGCAGCTAAATAAGGAATATTTGCAGGTATGTTTTCCAAAGTCGTCCCCAGAATTCGCGGCAAACTTAGCAGCGGCGCTTGCACTTGAAAATCTAGCAAATTCTGCGGGTTTGTGACTACATTATCTACGCCTGCCACTTTTTCAAACAAACGCTTCAGCGATTGATGACAAGCAACTATAACTTTGCCGCCTTTTTGCTTGACTAAAGGTGCGTAGCGGATAAAATGAATCGCATCGCCAAAACCTTGTTCTGGGTGCAATAAAATTGTTTTTCCCTGCAAATCTGAACCATCCCAAAGCGGGTAATTGGTATATTGTTGTTCTAATTCTTGAGTTTTCCAGCGCGATTCGTACTCGGCAAAACCATGCTGGAAATTGCCAGTCAACAGCAAAGCAAATGCTAGTCTCAAACGCAAATCTGGAGATTTTGGAGATAGTTGAATTGCTTTAGTATAGCAGTCGATCGCCTCCGCAACTCTTCCTTGTGATTCCAGGGCATAACCTAAATATAAGTTGGTTTTGCCCAGGTTGGGATTGGTTGCGAGTGCTTGCTGGTAGTGCGAAACTGCCTCGGCTATTTGTCCGTTTTCCTGTTTGAGATAACCTAAATAAGTGTGGGCTTCGGCGTGGTTGGGTGAGGTGGCAATTATTTGTTCGTAGCGCGCGGCGGCTGCTTTGTTACCTTGTTTTTGTAATGCCTTTGCTATGTGAAACTGTACGTCTATTTCTGCGATCGCACTTGATGATGATTTAGCCTCAGTGGGAGTGGGAATTAACTCTTGTAAAGCGACTTTTATGCGATCGCCCACGCCATCCCAATCACCAGGTTTTGACTGCCGAAACAACCGCGCAGTGGGATACCAAGGGCTGTCTTCCCGTGTCAGCAGCCACCGCCAATCGGGCATAAATGAGAGCAAAATCCAGACAGGTTTGCCCAACGCACCGGCTAAGTGCGCCACAGCGGTATCGACGCAAATAACTAAATCTAGTTGCGATATCACCGCCGCAGTATCGGCAAAATCGTTCAAATTGTCGCTCAAATCTATGACAGAAGTTTGAGTTAACAAAGTCATGTCATCCGCCGACACTTCTTTTTGCAGACTGTAAAAACTGACACCGGGAATATCTAAGAATTTCAAGAAATAGCTGAAATCGCTCGATCGCACAAAATCCTTCAAATGTTCCGAACTTCCCGCCCAGACAATCCCTACTTTGAAATTGCGATCGCAATTTAGCGAAAATTGCCAATTCGGCGGCGCCGCTAAATAAGGAACATTGGCGGGTATATTGTCTAAAGTTGTTCCGAGAATGTGCGGCAAACTCATCAGCGGTGCTTGCACTTGAAAATCGGGCAATTCTTCCACCCGCACCGCCACTTGTTCGATACCAGGAATCTGCTTAAATAAACGCTTCAGTTCTTGATAGCAAGATATAATGACTTTGCCGCCCTTTTGCTGGACAATTGTGGCGTAGCGGACAAATTGAATTGCGTCGCCCAAACCTTGTTCGCAGCGGAGTAAAATAGTTTGTCCGTTCAAATCTGAACCGTCCCAAACTGGCTTGTCAAAATTCAACCGCGGCAATTTTTTCGCCTGATCTGTGTGCCACCGCCACTCGTATTCTGCTAAGCCGCGCGGCAAGTCGCCAGTTAACAGCAAGACTAAGCCTAAATTGAAGTGAGCTTTAACACAGTCTGGAGCTACTGCGAGAGCTTGATTATAACATGAAATTGCCCGATTTACGTCTCCCAATAGTTCCACGGCACTGCCTAAATTAGTCAGGGCTTCTACATAATTTGGCTGCAAAGATATTGCTACCTCAAAGCTAGAAATTGCCTGCTCTATTTTGCCCGCAGCCAAACATGAATTTCCCAGGTGATAGTGTCCTTTAGGATTGTTCGGTTCTGCTTCAATTGCACGCTGGTAAAGCCGCCCGGCCTCCGCTGGCTGACATTTTGCTTGCATCGCCACGCCCAAATTTACTAGGGCGGGTACGTAATTGGCATTGAGGGAAAGTGCTTGCTGAAAATAGACGATCGCACTTTGGAGCTCGCCCTGTTGCTGGAGAGTCGCGCCGAGATTGTTCAAAGCTTTGACATAAACGGGATTTAGGGCGATCGCCTTTTGAAAGCAAATTACAGCCTCGGCGATATTTCCCCGATCTTGCAGCAAAATACCCAAGTTATTTTGCGCTTGGGCGCAGTTCGGGTCAATTTCGATCGCGCGCTGATAATAGTTGGCAGCTTCGGCTAAATCGCCTGTTTGGTGCAGCGTAACGGCTAAATTAGTAGCGGACTCGATGGAATCTGGCTGCAAAACTAAAGCATTTTTGAAATATGCGATCGCCTCGGCAAGCCTTCCTTGGGATTTCAGCAGATTTGCGCGATCGAATTGTTTCTTAGCTAACTCAATATTAGACTGAATTTCTATTGGTTGTCGAGCTTCCTGATGCTCATGAATTTTTGCTTCAAGCGCCAAAGTAGCCCGATCTAAAACTCCCTCCCAATCCCCCGCTGCTGACTGGCGAAACAAGCGCGCCGTCGGATACCAAGGACTATCTTCGCGCTCCAACATCCACCGCCAATCCGGCACAAAACACAGCAAAATCCACACGGGTTTGCCCAAAGCACCCGCCAAATGCGCTACAGAAGTATCTACCGAAATGACTAAATCCAGAGCCGAGATTACCGCAGCAGTAACTGCCATATCGTGCAAATTAGAGCTTAAATCTGTGACGGGCATTCGATCTAACCAAGCACGCTCGTCTGCTGTCATTTGCTTTTGCAAATTGTAAAAATCTGCTCCGGGAATCTCTAACAGTTTTGCCAACAAATCTAGCGGGAACGATCGTACCTTATTTTGTGAATGTTGAGTATTTCCAGACCACACAATCCCTACTTTCAAATTAGGAGTGTTCGGAAGAGCGCATTCCAAACCGGGTGGTGGAGCTAAATAAGGAACATTAGCTGGTATAGTATCTAAAGTTGTTCCCAGAATGTGCGGCAAACTCATTAACCGCGTATGAACTTGAAAATCAGGCGCATCGTCGGGATTAATTATTAACTCATCGATTCCCGAAACTTGGGCAAACAACCGCTGCAAGTGCGGCAAACACCAAACAATTACCTTGCCGCCTTTTTGCTTGACTAAATCTGCGTAGCGGATAAACTGAATTGCATCGCCCAAACCCTGTTCCGGGCAAAGCAAAATAGTTTTTCCCTCCAAATCTTTGCCGTCCCAAATCGGCTGAATAAAGTTGTGGCACGGAAACTCTTTTTCTTTAATTAGGAGCCGCCATTCGTACTCGGAAAAACCGCGCTGCAACTCTCCAGACAGCAGCAAAGCCAAACCTAAATTTAGGTGAGATTCTGGGTTAGTCGCATTGAATTGAACTGCTTGACTGTAGCAGGTGACAGCATCCGCAAATTGGCCGCCTTGGTGCAACACTTTTCCCAAACCGTTGAGGGGATTCATGTTACCTGGTTTCAACTCGATCGCCCTACGGTAACAATCGATCGCCTCTGCCATATTTCCGGCTTCCTCAAAAGCTTTACCCAGATTGTTCAAAGCTTCGGGAAAGTCGGGTTGCAGGCTCAAAGCTTGCTGGTAACAGGCGATCGCACCTGCAATTTTGCCCTGTTTGTGCAGCACAATTCCCAGATTGCAGCGAGCCTCAGCATTGGCTGGTAACTGCTGAATCGCTTGCTGGCAAACGGCTAGAGCCTCATCTAACTTATCTTGCTGTTGCAGGGAACTCCCCAAACCGATCAGAGTTTCGGCTAAATCTGGTTGCACCGCCATAGCGCGATCGTAATAGGCGATCGCATCTGCAATTCTGCCCTGTCGGATCGAGGCGTATCCTAAGTTGTGCAAGGCGTCTACATAATTGGGTTCGAGAGCGATCGCCCGTTCGTAATTTGCGATCGCGCGATCGTAATTCGCGCCCGTTTCCTCTCCTCGTTCCTCCAAAGCAATGCCCAAATTCAAATAAGCCACAGCACAATCAGGATTGACTTGAATCGCTTGCTCGTACAACCTGACAGCCTCCCCCACATCCCCTTGCTCTTCCCGCAGCAGGCCCAAATTAACCAGCGCTTCCGCGCAATTCGGGTTCAAAGACAGCGCCCGCTGGTATTGGGCGATCGCACCTTCATTCTCCCCTGCTTCCGCCAGCGCGCTGCCCAAATTGCTCGCAGTTTCAGCCAAATTCGGGTCTATTTCTAGGGCTTGTCGGTAATGCGCGATCGCCTCTGTTAACCGCCCGCTTTGCTGTTTGACAACACCTAAATTGCTGTGGGCTGCTGCATAATTCGGATCGATCGCGATCGCCCGCTGGTAACACTCGATCGCACCGCCCAAATTGCCCTGCTGCTGCAAATCTCGGCCCAACCGCAACTCTGCATCCGCCAAATCCGACGGCACAAATCCAGCAGAAACAGCGCCTAGAGCCTCCGCCACCCTAGCGAAAACGCCCTCCCAGCCTCCCCTTTCCCGTTGCCGAAACAGCCTTGCACTGGGATACCAAGGACTGTCTTCGCGCTCCAACAACCACCGCCAATCCGGGGAAAACGCCAGCAAAACCCACACCGGTTTGCCCAAAGCGCCCGCCAAATGGGCGACAGCCGTATCGACAGTAATTACTAAATCCAGTTTGGCGATCGCAGCAGCAGTATCAGCCAAATCACCAAAATGCGGGCTCAAATCGACGATCGGCGTTCCATTCAACAGCGCGCGATCGGCCTCTAAAACCTCCTTCTGCAAGCTGTAAAAAGTTACCCCCGAAACGTCCAAAAGCGGCAGAAACTGACTTAAACCGCAAGAACGCTGCATATTTTTGCGGTGTTTGGGATTCCCCGCCCAGACAATCCCAACTTTCAAATTGCGATCGGGCAAAAGCGCAAATTCAGCATCCGCAGGGGGAGACAAATAAGCAGTAGTTGCCGGAATTGTTTCTAGCCTTGTACCGAGAACATAGGGTAAACTCAACATCGGCACTTGCACGTCAAATTCCGGCAGCGGTTCACCTCTAACTATCAGCAAATCAATGCCATCAACCATGGCAAACAAACGGCGCAATTGCGGGTAACAATCAACAATTACCCTACCGCCTCGATTTTTGACAATCTCAACGTAGCGAATAAACTGAAGCGAATCGCCTAAACCTTGTTCCGCGTGCAGCAAAACAGTCTTTCCCTGCAAATTGGAACCATCCCACAGCGGCCGGTATTCTCTCGCCGAAAGCGTATTTCCCGGCGCCGTCAAATAACAGGAATGGCCTGTTTTAAATTCTTTAATCTGCCAGCGCCACTCGTATTCGGCGAGGCCATTTGCAAAATCTCCCGCCAACAGCAAAGCCAAGGACAAATTCAGGTGAGCGCTAGCATGATCCGGATTCAAATGAATCGCCCGTCTGTAGCAGGCGATCGCATCTTCAACCGCGCCTTTTTCCAGAAAAGTCCTGCCTAAATTGTTGATAGCTTCCACAAAATCCGGCAGCAATTCCAACGCTTTGTGATAATACTCCAGCGCCTCTTCTAAATTGCCCTGTTCTTGCAAAACAGTTGCCAAATTGTTGTAAGCTTCCCAGCTATGGGGTTGAATTTCCAGCGCTCGGCGGTACAAATCGAGCGCCCTTAACAGTTCGCCCTTTTCTTGCAGCGCCACCGCTAAATTAATCAGTGCGGGCACGAAATCCGGTTCAGCAGCCAGAGCTTGTTCGTAATGTGCGATCGCCTGTTCCACTTTACCTTGTTCCTCAAAAATCTTTGCCAAGTTGTAAGCTGTTTGAGGAATATTGGGAGCGAGCGCTAAAGCTTCTTGGTAATGGGGAATAGCTGCATCTAATTCCCCATTTTCGTGTTTGAGAAAACCATAATTAATGCGCGCTTGGAAACAATTGGGAGCGAGAGATATAATTTGTTCGTAAAGGGCGATCGCCTCTAGCTTATCGCCTGTTTCCATTAAATGTTCTGCTTGTTGCAATAAATCATCTAAAACAGCCGAATTTTCGTCGCCCGTTGCGACAACAGATATCTCAATTCCCTGCAAATGCTTGGCTGCTGAGTCATTTCCTAAAGCTTCGCCCGCAGTCACAAATATTTGTTTGTTTTCCTCAACCAAGCTAGCGCCTGTCATTTCCAGAGGTAGATTTTTGGCAGCATCCTCAGCAGAAGTAGCAGAATTTGCGATCGCAAATAAACTCAAAGCCGCCTGCACATCCTGAAACAATTCTTGCCAACTTTCCGGCTGACTTTGGCGGAAAAGCCTTGCAGTTGGATACCAAGGATTGTCTTCGCGATCCAGCAGCCAGCGCCAGTCAGGAGCAAAAGACAGCAGCACCCAAACCGGTTTACCCAAAGCACCAGCCAAGTGTGCCACAGAAGTATCGACAGTAATCACTAAATCCAATTGAGATATAGCAGAAGCCGTATCAGCAAAGTCGTTCAGATGCGCGCTCAAATCCGGGACTAGATGCTGGTGCAACAAAGTGCGATCGCACTCCGACAAGTTTTTTTGTAAACTATAAAAAGCAATTCCCGGAACATCCAAGAATTGCATAAAATCGCTTAAACTGCAAGAACGTTGATTATCTTTACGGCGCTGCGGACTTCCCGCCCAAACAATCCCCACCTTTAACTTTGCATCAGAAGCAAGTGCAAAACTGCACTCAGCAGGCGGAGCTAAATAAGGAACATTTGCGGGAATTGTTTCCAGAGTTGTCCCCACAATCCTCGGCAAACTCATCAGCGGTGCGTGAAAGTCAAATGCTGGCAAATCCTCAAAACAAACTGATAAATATTCAATCCCGACAACAGTCGCAAACAACCGCATCAAATCCGGATAGCAAGCCACGATAACTTTAGCACCTCGGCTGCGAAGCATCGGCGCGTAGCGAATAAACTGAATCGAATCGCCGAAGCCTTGCTCAAGGTGGAGTAAAATAGTTTTCCCCTGCAAATCCGCACCATCCCAAAGCGGCTGTGGAAATTGTCTCGCTTCTACTTGCGAAGTGCGCCACCGCCACTCATATTCAGCAAAACCGCGCTGGAAATCTCCAAACAATAGCAAAGTCAAGGCTAATTCCAGGTGTGCGATGGCGTTGTCTGGCTGCAATTCCAAGGCTCGATGGTGACAAGCAAAAGCTTCTTGAAATTCTCCTAAATCGACCAAAGCGTGGGCGAGGTTGTTAATAGCATCCACGAAGTCCGGCTTAAGTTTTAATGCTTGTCGGTAGTGGGAAATTGCTGCTTTAGTATTACCTTGTTCGTGGTAAAATGCTCCCACATTGTTCTGAGATTCGGGATTGTTAGGTTCTAATGCTATAGCTTGCTGGTAGCAGTCGAAAGCTTCGGGCAATTTACCTTGCTGCTGAAAAATTCTTCCCAATCCGATCAGAGAATATGTCAAATTAGGATTAATTTTTAAAGCGTGCAGGTAACAGGCGACTGCCTCATTTAATTGATTTTTATCTTTTAATAAGCCTGCTAAATTGTGTGCAGTTTCCAGCAAGTTTGGATCGAGCTGGAGCGCTGTTTGATAATATGAAATTGCCGAGTCAATTTCGCCCAAGTGCTGTTTGAGCCAGCCCAAATTGTTGTATGCTAGTGCGGTATTTGGTGAAAGTTGGATGACTTGTTCGTAACTGGCGATCGCCCTTTGAGTAGCGCCAACATCCATCAAAACATGGGCTTTGTTTAAATGTGCCTCTACAAAATCGGGGTTTTGGGCGATCGCGCGATCGTAAAAGTCGATCGCCTCAGCCACTTTCCCCTGCTGTCTGACTGCAATTCCCAACAAACACAACACGTTTGCTGACTCCGGCTGCGCTTCCACAATTTGCCGGTACAAATTTTCAGCTTCTAACAAACGCCCCGCTTGATGATATTCCCAAGCTATCTTCAAAGAATCTTCAGCACGCATTTTGACGGCAGATTTTTGGAATTTTTTCTTAGAAGCCATAGTTGTCTGTGTTGTTTGTTATTTGTTGTTTGTTATTTGTTGTTTGTTATTTGTTGTTTGTTGTTTGTTGTTTTTTACTATAACAATAACCGCCAACTGCCAACTGCCAACTGCCAACTGCCTTCATCCCAACAAACAAGCTGCGGGAAAAATCAAATATTCTAAGAAAAACAACTTCCAAATAAACTGATAAAAATCAGCAATTTCTTTCTGCTCGTCCAAATCAACTTTGACACTCCAAAACCACATCAAACCCAAAGCCACCAAATGAGCAACCGTCAAAAACACTAAATTAACATTAGACAACACGACTGCTCCCGCCAAAGTAGCGCCCAAATAGCAAACCGTCAACACCCAGCGAGACAAATTAAACACAGCCTGCTTGCCCAACTCGATCGTCAACGTAGTAATATTGTATTGCTTGTCGCCCTCCATGTCAGGGATATCTTTGAAAATGGCGATCGCAAAAGTAAACACGATCACAAAAACCGTCAGCACCCAAACTTCCGCCGGAATCGCCAAAGACAGACTATTTAAGCTCCAGCCAGTAAAAACGCTTTTCGCCCTTCCCAAACCCAAAACCCAATTAAAGTGTAGAAACAGCCCTAAATTGACGATCGCCCCGCGCACCGTAAAAATGCACAGCGCCGCCCAAAAAGGAAACCGCTTCAACCGAATTGGTGGCAGAGAATAAGCAGTCCCAATCGCCAAACTAACGCCAACTGTAGCCAGCAAAAACGGGCCTTGCAAAACAGCAGTCACAACCGCTATAATTCCCGTTGCAATTACAATCAACTCCCCAGTTTTGCGAGAAAACGCTCCCGAGGCGATCGGCAAATACGGCTTATTTATCTTATCAATTTCAACATCTTCTAACTGGTTCAATCCCACAATATAAATATTGCCACAAATGCAAGCCAACCAAGCAAAAGCTAGCGGCAGAAGTATAGGATTCACAAATAATCGAGTGCTTTGAGCGATCGCATACAAAGCCAGTACACTCAAGGTAGTGCCGATAATCGTATGCGGCCGAGAAAACTCCCAAAAAGCGCTCACCCAGCTTTGCGGAGCCGAGCCATTTTCATCAATCCAAGACTTACCAATCGAATCGTTGCTCATAAATCCTACAAACGCACCAAAAAATAATATTAAGTAAGATGGAAATTGTCCACCTTACTTGATTGAACTTGCCGCCAGAAATATCATCAACCGAACTTCTTCATTCCTTCTTCCTTCATTCCTTCCTTCTTTCTTCCTTTTTACTTCATTTCTTCGGTCAACTGTCAACTCTTCCTTCTTCCTTCCTTCTTCCCTCTTCCTTCTATCCGTTACATCCGTTACATCCGTTGCCGAACTTCCTTCTTCCTTCGGTCAACTGTCAACTGTCAACTGTCAACTGTCAACTGTCAACTGTTCCATTTATTTTACAGCACAAATCAGCCCGAAACGAATCAATCCGCTCTCATATCCCCGACTCATCAACCCCAGAGCAAGTGCAGCTTGAATAGTCGTCCAACCGCTCGTCAACAAACCCCAAATCGCGCTCGGAGTCAAAGCAGAATCGATCACCACATCCCAAAAAGGAGCCACAGCTTTTGACCAATCAGCACTGCGAATACTTGTCAGAGGCAAACTGCGGACAATCTCCTCATATTCCGGCAAAGAAATCACATAAGGCAAAGCATAAACTCGGTAAATTTCTGCCAATTCCTTCCTCTCTGCATCAGTCAATTCTCCCGCTGTTTCTCCCAGCGGGCGGTGACACCAAGTTGCCAAAATCAAAGTTCCTCCCGGCTTGAGCACGCGGCAGCATTCCTCTAAAAACTTAATTTTGTCGGGCATATGTTCCCCACTTTCGAGCGACCAAACCAAGTCGAAGGACTCATCAGGAAAAGGCATATTTAAAGCATCTGCTACTAAAAAGTTAACATTGCTTTCCAGTCCAGCAATTTTAGCGCGTTCCTTTGCTCTGTTTGCCTGTACCGGACTCAGCGTAATGCCGGTGGCTGTCACCCGATCGCCCTTTTGATTTGGTTCCGACGATCGACTAAAATCGCGATCGACCCCATCATCCGACTTTAAATTATTTTGCGCGATCGAACCAAACTTTTCGGTCAAATACAACGTGCTCCCACCAATGCCGCAACCGACATCCAGAATGCGGTAAGGTTCTGATAGCGCTCCGGCTGTCGGCACTCGGGCCCAGGAGAGCAGTTCCTCGATCAAATCTATCTGAGCCTGTCGGCGCTCTTTCTTTAAGTTTCCATCCGGGCCGTAGTAACCGTGGTGCATATGTTCGCCCCACACCTGCTCCCACAAACCGCTAGAAGCGTCGTAGAGTTGCTGAATTTGCTGGTAAAGTGTTGATGTCATCGCACGATCGCAAGTTGTTACAGGAATTCTACCGTGATTGTCCCGTTGTTGTCATCGAACTTGGCGGCGAAAGTGCGATCGACAGCCGGCACTCGCACTCGCAGAGATATCCTGATTTCGGGCCAGGCGATCGATTTGTGAGTTCCCTTTAAAATCCCAAATCAAAAATCTAAAATCGATTTGTGGGTTCCCTCTAAAATCCCAAATCCCAAATCCCAAATCCCAAATCCCAAATCCCAAAATCTCAAAATCTCAAAATCCCCAATCTAAAATCTAAAATCTAAAATCTAAAATCGAATGACTGTCTCGCGAACTATTTGTTTAGGATTCATCGCCGTCATTACCGCAGGTGCTCTACTACTAATGATGCCATTTTCCACAATTGATGGAACTTGGAGCGATCCAATCACAGCACTCTTTACCTCTACTTCCGCTGTCTGCGTCACAGGGTTATCGGTTGTAGATGTCGGAAAATATTACTCTTTTTGGGGGCAACTGTGCCTCGTGTTACTGGTGCAAATAGGAGGCTTAGGCTACATGACAGCCACAACCTTCTTACTGCTGCTATTGGGCCGCCGCTTTGGTTTAAAAGACAAAATTGCCCTGCAACAATCACTTGACAAATCGGGACTAGCCGGAGTATTACAACTCGTGCAGTCAATTCTAGCAACAACCGCTTTGTTTGAATTGACTGGAGTGTTTTTGCTGATGTTAGTTTTTGTCCCAGAATACGGATTTAAAGACGGTCTCTGGTCTGCTATTTTTCACAGTGTGAATTCTTTTAATAACGCCGGATTTAGCATCTATTCAGATAATTTAATCCGCTACGTCAATTCGCCTGTGATTAACTTCACAGTCACCGGATTGATCGTATTTGGGGGCATCGGCTATCAAGTAATTATGGAAATGTACCTGTGGCTGCGCGATCGCTTCAACAAAAGCCCCATCTGCACAGTTTTTTCCCTGAATTTCAAAGTCGTTACCAGTACAACTGCTGTCCTTTTAATTTTAGGAACCCTAGCATATTTAGTGCTGGAATACAACAACCCAGGAACTTTCGGGCCTCTAAATTTTCCTCAAAAGGTGATGGCAGCTTGGTTTCAATCTGTGACGCCCCGCACGGCAGGATTTAATACAATTGACATTGGAAAAATGAGCGAAGCCGCGCTATTTTTGACCATCGCCCTCATGTTTATCGGCGCCAGTCCCGGTAGCACCGGTGGCGGCATCAAAACCACAACTTTTAGGATATTGTTTAGCTGTACCGCAGCAGTTCTCGAAGGTCAGGAACAGGTGCAGTCCTATCAGCGTCAAATCCCAGCAGCCCTGATTCTGAAAACCATTAGCGTAGTCTTCGGCTCGCTGTTAGTCGCCTTCTCATCTGCAATTTTAATTGAACTGACCAATCCCGAACTAGAATTTATCCAAGTGCTGTTTGAGGCAGTGTCAGCTTTTGGCACGGTCGGCCTTTCCACAGGGATTACAGCCAAGATTTCGGCGATCGGCAAATTAATTTTGATTGCGACAATGTACATAGGTCGGGTTGGCGTGCTGCTGCTGATGAGTGCCGCATTCGGCGACCCCAAACCCAGAACTTTTAAGTATGCTGAGGAAAGTTTGTTAGTCGGATAGCAAAATCCTGCCTCGTTTCTGATAATCTAAACAATGGGTCATATCAAATCCCGTTGCATCGGAATTATGTAGTGCGAGCGTCTCGCTCGCGATTCAGGCCGCGAGCGAGACGCTCGCACGCTCAACGATTCAAATATATAATTCCGATGCAACCGGAAACGATATCACAACCCAAATCAACTTTTACTATTTACTCAAAAATCAAAAGGAGGCAGCGCTGTCTATGCTAAAATTTGAATATCCAGACCTTCAGCGCTGAATATGAGCGTGAACCTTTCATCTTTAAGATTTTTCCGCAGTTTGCGCGCGGAAAACAAGCAGTTTGCAGTTATTGGTTTGGGACGTTTCGGCAGAGCTGTGTGCTCGACTCTCCACGGCTTGGGTTACGAAGTCCTGGGAGTTGACACCGACGAAAAAAAAGTAACTCAAGCTTTGAGCGATCGCATTTCGGCTCACGTTTTGCAGTTAGATTCTACAGAGCCTAGCGCTCTACAGGAAGCAGGTATATTTGAATTTGAAACAGTGATTGTGGCGATCGGCAATTACCTCGCCGAAAGCATTACCACCACCCTCAACCTCAAGGAAGGCGGGGTAACTCACGTCATCGCCAAAGCTTCCTCGGAAACTCACTTAAAACTGTTGAAAAAAGTCGGCGCCGATCATGTAGTTTTTCCCGAACGAGAAATGGGCTGCTCTTTAGCCCGCATTCTTACACAACCCAGCATTTTAGAACGCTTTGACCTCGACCCAAATCACAGCATTGTTGAGTTGCTCGTTCCTGAAAAATTTGACGGTAAAACCATTGCGGATTTGGATCTCCGGCGCCGGTACGGTTTGAACTTGCTCGCAGTCGGTCGCGCCGACAAGTTCGAGATCAATCCCCAGCCAAACGAACGCTTGAAAAACGGCGAGGTGATGGTAGTAATTGGTTCTAATAAAGATATCAATCGCTTGCCAATTTAACAGATCGCCATTTTACTTGCTCGATCTCTAGGGTGCGCCGCAAGCGCACCTTATATTATCTGCGATCGAGGCACCACCTGAGACTTGAATTGCAAGCCCTAGCTAGGAAATGAGAATTAAATAACTTCCACAAGTTTGTGGGATGGGCGGGACGCCCATCCCACAATAACAATAAAGATTGTAAGTTATTTAATTATCATTCCTAAATAAAAATACCAATGCTGCGGTTGCTTTGGCCGTGGCGGTTTGCTCGCAGAACACAACGGAAACCATCGCCACAATCGAAAATTTTTGAAGAAAATAGAAGCACCCAACGATCGATCGTCGCGCAAGCCCAAATCTAGGAGCGCTAGCCCTCAGAATTCAACCGACTTTCAAGATATCTTGCAAATAAGCTTTGCCAAAAACCAGCACCACCAACACTAGAGCGAGTTCAACAGGCCAAGGACAGACCGCAAAAAACCAAATTAACGAACACACCCCAATAATTGCAGCTATGGGAGCCGGAATCCCGTCTAGCGTTCTCTTGTCAGTCCCAGCAGTCACGAGTCCAGCGAGCAAGCAGAGCGTAAACGGAATCAAGCAACTTGCGATCATGGCTTTTACCTCATTAAATTTTTTTTAGATATGGCAGATGAGCATATTGTAACGATACATGAAAAATTCGGAAACGTACCAGAATCTTTGATAAAATTTAATGTTAGGTCATTGATAAGCTGTAGCCACACTTGTTTAATTTTGAGCTTCGACTCTCTCCGAAGGCAGAATTTGGGAATTTTGGTTTCGGGATTCGCGATCGCAGCCGAATACCTGGAGATGAACTGCGATGCACCCTCGATCGCACTTCTGCAATAGATTCCCGACAAAATGCGACAGTACAAAGGCTGGGCCGATTTCCGGTAGCCTGCCTTTTTGCTGTCTGTACAGACACGATGTCTGTAGAATGCCGATCGCCCCGCTAACCTTTCCCTCCATCGCAGGAAAGAACATATTGCTGGGCGATCGATCTTTTTGTGTTCGAGCGTGCGATCGATCTTTGCTTCCCCATCTCTCACTAAAAAATAAATTCCCAAGCCATTAACAGCCTTTTCTATCGCCATTAATTAATATAAACAATCAACAATAAATTGACGAAAACCACCCTCTATTGTATAATCGAAAACCCTCCCTATAAAAATAGCCGACACTTGACAACTAATCAACTAAAAAGTTAACTATTTAATAGATACAACTCCTACAGCAATGATGTCATACCTCATCTCATTTTCCTACGGTATTTGCCTGCTACTATCCCTCATCGGTTGGGGAAAAGTCTTCAACCACATCCTGTTTCCCAACCAGCGAATTGACTGGGGACAAAGAGCCGCTTGGGGTCTAGCTTTTAGCGTTCTAATTGGCGGCATCTTAAATGCAACCTGGACTATTTCCCAAACCACAATTCTATTTTTTTTAGGTTTGGGACTCATTTACTGTCTAGTAGATTTAATAAATCACAGACAATTAATTATTAATAATATCTGGCACTTATTTCAAGAATGCCGCAAAGATAAAGTCATCTTAGCAGCCATTGCCATAGTTAGTCTACTAATTTTAATTCAATACGCCGGATGGCTTTATACAGGTAGACACAACTTTGCAAATATGGTCTATGCTGACGGATTTAATACTAGCGACGACTACCACGGTTACTTAGTATTTCCCCACAAAATGCTGCAACTCGGTTCGATGGGTTCAGACCCTTTTAGCGAACGAAGAATAGTATCTTTAGGTGGGCAGTCATTTCTCCAAGCATTGATTTTAAGCGGACTTTCCGACACTAATCTCAACCTCATCGACCCCGCTTTGCCCCTGATAATTACTGTCGGACTAATCCTAGGATTTTTCAAAGAAAATAAAGTTTCAACCAAACGAATCGTCTTCACTATTTTATTCTTGCTTTTGATTCCACTTCCCAAGGCTAACACTACAAGTCTCATGCTGCCAGTCGCTTTATTTGTAAGTTTGTTCAGGACGCTTGACAGTAAAGAGATAGAACGCAACCATTGGGCGGCAAATGCTTGTATATTAGCTTTAATTGCAGCGGCTATTTGTGCTTTAAAATCATCGCTAATACCCGCCTGTGTCTTTCTATTTGCCACCAGCTATATTTGCTATTTAATTAGCTCCGAATCCAAACAAAAAGTTTTATTTGAATTGGTATTGACAACAGTATTAGTGGGAGTATTTCTACTGCCTTGGATGATTTCAATGTATCAATCCTCAGGCACTCTATTGTATCCTCTTTTGGGAAAAGGCTATCACGCCTCCGCCTACGGCATTACCTTCAAATCAGGTTCGACGTTATTAGGAACTGCGAAAAGCGCCATGAGAGCATTCCAAGGTATTTATGTTTTTATACTGATATTTCTCGGCTGTTTGAGCTTGAGCATCCGACCATGGAAGTTTGGCAATTTACCCGAAGAACCTTCGTTCTCGAACCGCCAAGCAGTTTTATCAATGACAATTGCAGCGGGATTGGCGACAATTGCTGTAGGTGTAATTACCGAAAATGCCGACCCTTTTCGCTATTCGTTTTCTCACCTTTTCCCAGCAATTTTAATATTGATCGCGGTAGCAATGACCGACACAGGAACATTAAACAAAAACGGAGCAGCCAACTTTTTTATTGCTGCTGTATTTTGTGCGGGGTTGGCAATTAGCTATAACTGGGCTATCACTAAACAGACTTACTCAGCTTATGTAAAAAATATAGAATTTGGGCTGACAAATCCATCATTAGTTACAGCAAAGCAAAAGTCGCAGTACGTAGCAATACAGGAGTCTGTGCCACAGGGAGAAACAGTTTTGACCAGACTAGATGCACCTTTTATCCTCGACTTCAAACGCAATCAAATTTTCCTAGCAGACTGGCCGGGGGGAGCAAGTTTGCCACCCGGTATGCCTGTATTCAAAGGCCCTGAAGCCTTAGCAAACTATTTAGTTTCAAAATCTATTCGATACATAGCTTATTCGTCTTGGAGTCTCAATCATCCCGCAGATGTAGATACTTCGGGGCCTGGATTGTCATCTTGGTTTCGACTGCAAGCAAAACTCTCTCACGATTTTCGCGATAACGTGCGGCAACTTGCAAAAAGTCGCAAAAAACTTTATGAAGACGGAGAAAATTTTGTGTTAGATTTGGGAACTAAAGCCATCTCTATGGGTTTGTAGTTCTGAACAGTTGCTAGAATCAAAGCAAGCTGAAAAAAGTCTTACATGATACGCTACTCATAGCAGTAAGGTACGCATTGCACACCCTACAATAACTTTACTCTTTAGTCCGCGGAGGCGGACTTCGTTTGTGTAGTAGCGGTTTCAACCGCCGAGTCTTAGGAATGAGAATTAAATAAGGATCGCAAATTAAATAATTTACACAAGTTTGTGGGATGGGCGGGACGCCCATCCCACAATAACAATTAAAATTGTAAGTTATTTAATTCGCGATCCTTATCTAATCAAAGGGGATTTTTAACATAAAAGAGCAGATTGGATATCAAACCGAGAAGCCGAAAATGTCTGGTAGAAACTTGAGCATCTGCTGGCAGCATCTTTAACACATCTTTCTCGGATAATAGGTTGAGATTCTCCTCTTTGGCAAAGAAGTTTTTGCCGAGCAATCTCAACAAAGCTCGAAACCAAGAAGGGGGAAACCAATGAATTAGGGGAACAGCAGTGTGGAATTCTACGGGATACCAGCGGTTGGGAGTGGTGATGCAACAAGTTTTGCCGACTCGGCAAAGTTCCCGAACAAAAGCTTTTTGCTGAGTCCTATTGCCGACGTGTTCGATTACGGCAAAACTCACGACTAAATCAAAACTTTTGTCGGGAAATGGTAAGGTCAACCCGTCGGAACGGACGTATGTTAAACCGGGATATTCTTCTTCTAAAAAGGCAGCATCTTCCATGCCGACTGCGGTTATTTTATGGGGGTATGGATAGAGTTTTTCAAAGAAATTGCAATCTTCGCGACGGTCGGAAGTTACTCCTACATCCAGGACGGTTGTGTCGTCGCTGGGATTGGCTAATCCCAGGAGCAAATCAAACATTTTTTGGCGGGCGTACCAAGATAGTTTAGTGGCGAAACCACCTAGCTTGGGGCCGATATACTCGCTGGAATTGTTTTCAGTTACTGTCATAGGATTTGAGGTTTTCGATGTACAGATTAGATGGGTGAAGTCTGATTGTTCCTGACCGCTTTAACGCAGCATTTGGACAAGTCTGTCGATTCTGAATTTTAAATTTTAGATTTTAGATTTACTCCACAGATGAATTGGGTAGCTTGAAATTTGGTCTAAAGTCTGGGGATATCCACTCCATGCGCCGACAGCCTGTATCTGTTTTTGGGCTGGTTCAAATTATCTTTGCTGACAATTGTAATAAGATTTGAGGTTGAATTATTTTACCTACGTTTTAAGCTCAGAACGCTGAGAAAAAAGCTAGACAGAACCATCTGCAAACCTACTGTCAGGCACGTGAGGGAGGGAATAACTAAACGGAGAGTTTTAGAGGAGTCTAGAGAACCGAAATCTGTTTTGCTCCAGATAGTTAATGACAAGAACGAGCCAATTATTCCGATTAATATTAGCGTGATTCCCACGATCAATCCTGTCTCTAGGGTGACATAGCGAAATATTTTGTTGAGTTTGGGGTCTTGCGGCAACAGTTTCTCGCTGATGGCGAAAATTTTGGTGAAGAAAGCGAATGTTACGGCTTGAAAACCGACGATAATTGCGATCGCAGCATACAATAGCGTATGTACATCAAAGCTGATGCTCCCGATTTTTTGAGTACCGGGCAACAGCCAAATGCCAACTATTAAACCCAACATCATCAGCCCCGTACCGGGATACAGAAACAGCCACCGGGGACTGTACAGCAGCAAAAATCGGAGGTGCCGCCAGCCATCTCGCCAAGTTCGCAGGTGTGGCGGGCGGCTGCGGCCGTCGGGAGAGAGTACGGTTGGGACTTCAGTTATCCCCAACTTGTACAGCGAGGCTTTGACGACCATTTCGCTGGCAAATTCCATACCGGTTGTTTGCAAGTCGAGTTTCAAAATTGAGTCTCTCCTGAAACCTCTGAGCCCGCAGTGAAAGTCGCCGGCGGGACTTGAAAAGAATAACCGCCCAACCCATGTCAGCACCGGATTTCCTAAATATTTGTGCAGCGGCGGCATGGCCCCTGGTTTGATGCCCCCTTGAAAGCGGTTTCCCATGACTAAATCGCAGCCTCCCCGCAATTTTTCGACAAAGGCGCCGAGGTGCGAAAAGTCGTAGCTGTCGTCAGCGTCGCCCATGATAATATAAACTCCGCGCGCCGCTACGATGCCTCCCATTAGGGCGCTGCCGTAGCCTTTGGCTGCTACGGGTACGACTCGGGCCCCCAATCGGGTGGCGATATCTTGAGAACCGTCAGTGCTGCCGTTGTCTGCTATGATGACCTCGCCGGCAATATTAAGTTCGCGCAGGGACTTCTGTGCCTTCTCGATACAGATTTCTAAAGTTTCTGCCTCGTTGAGGCAGGGCATGAGTATCGAGAGTTCGAGACTGTATTCCTCGCTGGTGTTGGTCTGTTCTGCCATATGTTTGTTCCAGGCGTTACTGGCGATCGACAATACTTACTGTTCCAGTATCTATGCTTAAATTATTAGTGGTGAAGAAAACTCAACAAAACTTAATTTAAGTTTTTCCAGTTTTTTGGAATGGCAATTTTTGCTGTAATATAGGTTACTTAAACTTATGAGTAGAAGCGTTTTTCTAGTTTTGCTCGCTGCTATTTTGTGCAGTGTTGTAGGTCAATTTAGTCTGAAAGCGGGAGCGAAAATATTAGGACCGATTGGCGCTGCTAATTTAGTTGAAAAAGTTATCGCAATGGCAACTCAGCCTTTGATAGTTGGAGGTCTGTGTTTGTATGCAGTTTCTTCGATCGGCTTTATCGTAGTTTTGTCTCGCGCCAACATTAGCATAGTCTCGCCTTTACTGTCAATTAGTTACTTGTTTACTGTTTTGGGTGGCAAAATTGTATTTGGCGAGCCTTTGCCACCGCTGCGGTTGGTAGGCGTGGGGCTAATTATGACGGGAGTAATTTTTGTACTCAGAGGTCAGGCTGGGGGAGTTACTGGCGGCAATTAACACGATTTGAGATTTGAGATTTGAGATTGAAGATTGAAGATTGAATAATTTTAGCGGTAGGGTGCCTCGCAATTAAAAATCCCTAGTATAAAATCGATCGTCTCATTGCGACGCACCTATGCCATCGCAAATTGAGCAAACCAACTCAAAAATTATGTTGTAGCAACAGTTGAGATGGTATAAGATTGATAATTGAGTGCTGAATTGATAATTTAGGTCGCAGGGTGTATGTGAGTCCTCTGTTATGAAATAATGCTGCAATATGTCTCTGTCCTCTGAGTCTATGAATCTACTTCAATTATTGAGATATCGCACCGCAGTTCTTGCTACTATGCACCAAAAAGAACGGGTGATGGCTCCCATTTTGGAACGAGAATTAGGCGTTATAATTAGCGTACCTGCGAATTTTGATACTGACGCATTCGGCACGTTCACTAGAGAAGTTAAGCGTTTAGGTACTCAAATAGAAGCGGCTCGCCAGAAAGCAGAAAAAGGTCTAGAAGTTGCGGGCGAAACTCTAGCATTTGCGAGCGAAGGTACTTTTGGCCCTCACCCAATGATGCCGTATCTGCCAGCCAACAGAGAAATTGTAATTTTATTAGATAGAGCTAACAATATCGAACTTGTCGGCGAATCTTTGTCATTGGAAACTAATTACAGTCACCAGTTAGTTGCAAGTATAGAAGAAGCCGAGGATTTTGCCCAAAAAGTTGGATTTCCCGAACACGGACTGGTTGTTGTAGTTGGCGATGCTGCACTAGGTAATGGGGAAATTGTCAAGGGCATTGCGACAGAAAAACAACTTTTTGATGCTGTATCAGCAGGCTTGAAAAAATCCTCAACTGGCAAAGTTCACGTCGAAACAGATATGCGGGCGATGTACAATCCCACTCGGATGAAAAACATCGAAAATGCAACTCTCGATTTAGTTAAAAAATTTAAGCAATTGTGCCCGGAGTGCGGTTGGCCGGGATTTGAGATTTCCCAGAGGAAAATGGGGTTGCCCTGCGGACTTTGCTATTTTCCGACTCAGCTAGTGCGATCGACAATTTATCTATGCAAAAACTGCGGTTATACTAAAGAAGAACTGTTTCCCGACGGTCGAGAGACTGCCGATCCCGGTCAGTGTCAGTATTGCAACCCTTAAAAATAAGTTACTAATGATAGCCGTAGCAACCGATCGCAACTGGAAACCCGTTATTAAAGAATTTGAGGCTGTAGTCGGCAAAAACGGCGTAGTGCAGCGCCGTGAAGAATTGATTGTCTACGAGTGCGATGGACTTGCTAGCTACCGCCAGCGCCCCGCCCTGGTGGTATTGCCGCGAACTACCGAGGAAGTGGCAAATGTGGTCAAAATCTGCGATCGCAATTCCATTCCCTGGGTGGCTAGAGGTGCGGGTACCGGGCTTTCCGGCGGCGCTTTACCTGTAGAAAACTGCGTGCTGATTGTCACAGCCCTGATGCGAAAAATCCTGAAAGTTGACTTAGAAAATCAGCAAGTAGTCGTACAACCGGGAGTAATTAATAACTGGGTAACGCAAGCAGTTAGCGGCGCAGGTTTTTACTACGCGCCCGATCCTTCCAGTCAAATTATTTGTTCGATTGGCGGCAACGTTGCCGAAAATTCTGGTGGCGTACACTGCCTCAAATATGGCGTGACAACCAATCACGTTTTAGGATTGAAATTGGTAATTCCCGACGGTTCAATTGTCGATGTCGGCGGCGAAATTCCCGAAATGCCAGGTTACGATTTAACTGGTGTATTTGTCGGTTCCGAAGGCACTTTAGGCATCGCCACAGAAGTTACTTTGCGAATCCTGAAAGCGCCGGAATCTATTTGCGTTCTGTTGGCAGATTTTCCTAGCATAGAAGCAGCGGGCGAATCGGTTTCCGATATTATCAGTGCTGGGATTATTCCCGGCGGCATGGAAATCATGGACAATATCAGCATTAATGCTGTGGAAGATGTCGTAGCAACTGGTTGTTATCCGCGCGATGCGGCAGCAATTCTGCTCGTAGAAATCGACGGTTTAGAAGTGGAAGTTGCTACAAATAAACAGCGAATTTCTGATATTTGCAAGCAGAATGGAGCGCGAAATATCACCACGGCTCACGATCCGGAAACGCGGATGAAAATTTGGAAAGGGCGGAAAGCTGCTTTTGCGGCGGCGGGTCATCTCAGCCCTGATTATTACGTGCAAGATGGGGTAATTCCGCGCACGCAAATGGCTTATGTTTTGAAAGAAATTGAGGGTTTGAGCGAGAAATACGGCTACCGAATTGCGAATGTATTTCATGCGGGAGATGGGAATTTGCACCCGCTGATTCTGTACGATAATTCGGTAAAAGGTGCGCTGGAAAAGGTGGAAGAATTGGGCGGGGAAATTCTCAGGCTGTGCGTGAAAGTTGGCGGCAGTCTTTCGGGGGAACACGGGATTGGTGCTGATAAGAAGTGTTTTATGCCGGATATGTTTTCGGAGGTAGATTTGGAGACGATGCAGTGGGTGCGTCACGTCTTTAATCCGAAAGGTTTGGCGAATCCTGGAAAGATGTTTCCGACTCCGAAGACTTGCGGGGAAGCGGCGAGGGCTAAGGTTGAAACTATGAAGAAGTTGGAGGGTGCGGAGGTTTTTTAAATCCCCAGATGCAGACGGCGGTTGAAACCGCGGCGACACAAGCGATGTCCGCGGAGGCGGGTTGAAGAGAGCAATTACCCAGATGCAGACGGCGGTTAAAACCGCGCCTACACAAACAAAACCCGCCTCCGCGGGTTGAAGAGAGCAATTACCCAGATGCAGACGGCGGTTGAAACCGCGCCTATAAAAACCTGTTAGCCTTCCCGAAGGGTAGTCCGCCGGACGCCGACGGAAAAGGGTAAAATAATTTTCATCGACTACTCTTCTCTTCAACCCGCGGAGGCGGGTTTTGCCTGTGTAGGCGCGGTTTCAACCGCCGTCTGCTGCATCTACAAACAATTTTTATTATGGCTAACCACACTAATGTGCGATCGGCATTTTGATAATAAATTCCGTGCCTTTGCCCAATTCCGAAGTACAATATAATTCTCCTTGATGTCTTTCTACAATAATTTGATAGCTAATTGACAAACCCATTCCCGTGCCTTTCCCAACGGGTTTGGTAGTAAAAAATGTATCGAATATGCGCTGCTTGACTTCCTCAGTTATTCCCGGCCCGGTGTCAGAAATTTTGATTTCTACAACATTGCCGATAACTTCGGTACAAATTCTAATCTGGCGGAAATTTTCCGGCATTTCTTGAAAATCTTCCCTAATGTTCGGATCGTCTAAAGCATCAATTGCATTGCTGAGAATATTCATAAAAACTTGATTTATCGGCCCGGCAAAACACTCTACAAGCGGCAAATTTCCGTATTCTTTGACAATTTGAATTGGCGGCATTTCGCCGTTTCCTTTCAAGCGGTGATTGAGAATTAACAGCGTGCTGTCAATACCTTCGTGGAGGTTAACTGGTTTCATCTGTGAATCGTCGTGCCGCGAAAAGTTCCGCAGCGACTGCACAATCTGGCAAATGCGATCGACGCCTACGCTCATTGAAGACATGATTTTGGGTAAATCTTCAGCTAAAAAGTCGAGATCGTTTTCTGCTGTTTCTTGCTGAATCTCAGCGACTGGATTGGGATAATTTTGTTGGTAAAGTTCTAGGAGGTGAAATAAGTCTTGGATATAATCTTTGAGGTAAGCGAGATTTCCGTGAATGAAGCTGACGGGGTTGTTGATTTCGTGAGCGACTCCGGCAATTAGCAATCCCAAACTGGACATTTTTTCGCTTTGAACTAATTGGGAATGAGTATTTTTTAGTTCGTCAAGTGCTGCTGCTAGTTGTGCTGATTGTTCTCTGCTTTGTGCTTCGGAATTTCGCAAGGATTCTTCGGCTTGTTTGCGATCTGTGATGTCTCTCTGTACGCCGATGAAATGAGTTAATTTGCCTTTTTTGTCGCGCACTGGAGAGATTGAGAAAGAATTCCAGAAAATTGTTCCGTCTTTGCGGTAATTCTTTAATATTACCTGACATTCGCTTTCGGTTGTCAAGGCTTGGCGGATTATTTCTAGTGCCTCGGAATCGGTATCGCTTCCTTGCAAAAATCGCGAGTTTTTCCCGATAATTTCTTCCCGTCGATAGCCTGTCATGCTTTCAAAGGCGGGATTGCAATAAATAATTGGATGTTCTGGATCGGTGGCGTCAGCAATGGTAACTCCGGTGCTGGTAGCAGCCATAGCCCGATCGTACAACCAAAGCATTTCTTCTGCGCGCTTGCGATCGGTAACGTCCCGCAACGTGGCTAAATAAGCCATTTCTCCCTCCCATTCTGTTTCCACCACCCGCATTTCTACTACAGCATTTGCTTTGTGCTGGCGAATAGCTTCAACTTCTGTTTGCACGACGCGCATTCCTGCTGCTTCTGTTTCTCCAACTTGGGGAATAATATCCGTGTCCATCTCAATGTCGCAAGCTGAACCTTCTACTACCAAATTGCCAAAAAATGCTTGGCCTAAAAGTTGCTCTGCTTTGCAGTTAAAGAGCGCTTCTGCTGACGGGTTGGCAAAGCAGACAATCCCTTGCTTGTTGACGATTGCGATACCGTCGGCATTTTTGGCGATCGCATTCCGAAACCGAGATTCGCTAGCTTTTAAATCGTGTTCTAACTGTTCAATTGCTTCTTGCATTTTTTGCATTTCGCAAATACTAATACTGTCAGATTGTCCAAAATTGGCTTCTATGCAATCATCGGCTATTTTTTGGGGTAACTCTTGACAGTCCATTCTATTGTTCATATTTTTAGAAAGTGTTTTGTGGGTACTTCTAATATTACTGACCTTATTTTCTGAATCAGCTTCATGAAAAAACATATTTAAACCTACCATTTTTTTATTAAGGTGTTGCGATCGCGAAATTTTTATTTTAATCTAGGCAGAAAACAATTTCCCTTCGATGCTAACACATTACTTTTATAATTCATCCTAAAATATCTTTGAGATTTAATATCTATCTCCATGGAATGATCTATTCCACTTGAGTAAGTAATTTCAACAACATCGGGATTTACGTAGTTGGCAAACTAACCATTAAGGCGAGAAATGGCTTCAATCAGCCTCCTAGGGGACAAAATAACACTATCGACTCCCCCTATTCTAAATATTTAGAAGCAATTGCCAAGTATAAATTATTATATGATTTTGAAGTAAGTTCGCTGGCTCACAAGCAGGCTCATGCTTTAACTCTCAGGAAATAATCACAATTACCAATTAGCAAAATATCTACCTGCGGACAGATTTGATATACAATGTAACCTGTCTATTTTTGCGATCGCAATTTCAAACCAATGGCACGTCTAGCACTTCTGAGCGTATCCAATAAAACCGGGCTAATCGACTTAGCGCGCAGTCTAGTAGAAGAATTTGAATTTGACATAATTAGCAGCGGCGGGACAGCAAGCGCCCTCAAAGAAGCAGGAATCCCTGTCACGAAAGTTGCGGAATATACTGGTTCTCCCGAAATTTTGGGCGGGCGAGTCAAAACACTTCACCCGCGAATCCACGGAGGTATTTTAGCACGCCGCGATGTAGCGCAAGACCTCGCGGATTTAACGGAAAATCAAATTCGGGCGATCGATCTAGTTGTAGTCAATTTGTATCCATTTGAACAGACTATTGCCAAACCTGGAGTTACTCTAGCAGACGCAATTGAGAATATAGATATCGGCGGGCCGGCGATGCTGAGGGCTTCAGCTAAAAATCACGCTCATTTGACAGTTTTGTGCAATCCAGAACAGTACAATACTTATTTAGGAGAACTTCGGCAAAACGGCGCGGAAGCATCCTTAGAGTTTCGGCAAAAATGTGCGTTAGAAACATTTCAGCATACAGCAAATTACGATCGCGCGATCGCAAATTATCTCAGCAGCCAATCCGAGCCAGAATCGAAGCTACCACAGGAGTTTAGCGTATCGGGAACAGAGCTGCAAACACTCCGCTACGGCGAAAACCCCCACCAAGCCGCCACCTGGTATCAAAGCGGAAATGCACCGACAGGCTGGACAACTAGCACCATCCTGCAAGGCAAAGAATTGAGCTACAATAATTTAGTAGATTTAGAAGCAGCAAGGCGGCTAATTGTAGAATTTCCCGAGACTCCCGCCGCCGCGATTTTGAAGCATACAAATCCTTGCGGTACAGCCTTGGGCTCGACTATTTCGGAAGCGTATCAAAAAGCTTTTGACACGGATTCAGTCTCAGCTTTTGGCGGAATTGTTGCCCTGAATCGCCCGATTGATGCTGCTACTGCAACGGCGCTAACTAAGACATTTTTAGAGTGTATTGTCGCCCCAGGCTGCGAACCGGAAGCGGAAGAAATTATCAAGAAAAAGGCGAAAGTTCGAGTATTGATTTTGCCGGATTTGAATCGAGGGCCAGCGCAAACTGTGAAAGTAATTGCAGGCGGTTTGCTGGTGCAAGAATCGGATAATGTAGTAGAAGAAACTAGCAAATGGCGCGCCGTTACCGAGAAGCAACCGACGGCGGGAGAGTGGGAAGAATTGCTGTTTGCTTGGAAAGTAGCGAAACACGTTAAATCAAATGCGATCGTTGTGACGCGCGATCGCACTACAATCGGTGTCGGCGCCGGACAAATGAACCGCGTCGGATCGGTTAAACTAGCGTTGGAACAAGCGGGAGAGAAGAGTAAAGGAGCGATTTTGGCTAGCGATGGCTTCTTCCCCTTCGACGATTCCGTAAAAACGGCGGCTGAGGCGGGGATAATTGCGATCGTCCAACCGGGAGGAAGTATGCGCGATAAAGATTCGATCGCAGCAGCCAACCAACTCGGAATCACCATGGTTTTCACTGATATCCGCCACTTCTTGCATTAGGAATAATGCCTAGCAATTCTTAATTGTGTAGCCTATGATAGGGATACAATAGTGTTCGCCGGTGTCAACTTAAGTCTAAAATTCTTTGTATCTCTCGTTGGTATCCGAGTCTAGATCCCCCTAAATCCCCCTTAAGAAGGGGGACTTTGAGAATACTCTTATCCTTACTAAGACGGGAGACTTTGATACTCTTGTCCCCCCCTTCTTAAGGGGGGCTAGGGGGGATCGAGAAGACTGTGACACCAATCAACACTATTATGTCCTAACGAGTTCCCAGTTGCGTCCTTAAAAAAATTATGACTTACAGTGAACAGCAAATTAAACCCCAAGACGTAAAAGTTAAAATCCTGCTTACCGGCGGACATCAGTGCACTATTACGCTCAAATCCGACACACCATTATTGCACAACCTTGTCAAAGCATTAGTCGATCGCCAGCAACAGACAGTAGGTTTTTCCACCTTATTCCAAATCCCCATAGACGACGGGCGTTCCAGCCTTTCGTTTCCCGCCGAACATCTCGTCGGATTAGTCACCGAACCCCCAATTTTCTTGCAGCAACCGCAACCGCAGCAGCCAGCAATCCCCCTAGAAATTATCCCAGAAATTCCCCCAGAAATTCCCGCAGAAATTCCCGCCCCTGCACCCGTAAATGACGATTTAATATCTCGCTACGCCCAAATAGATAACTTTTTGACAACCGCAGAAAAGAACAAACTAATCAAATATGTTTTAGCCAAAGAGTCAGAATTTGTAACTACCAGTACCTCAACAAATGCCGAAGATTACCGTCGCTCAATGGTGCTCCACTCCTTCCCGGAATTTTCTACACTGATGGTGAATCGCATTAAAGCAATTCTCCCCGATGTGCTGCGTAAATTAAATATCCCAGCATTTGCGCTTGGTGACATAGAAGCTCAGTTAACTATGCACAATGACAACAACTTTTATAAACTTCACAACGACAGCGGTTCGCCAGATACCGCAAGCAGATTTTTTACTTACGTTTATTATTTCAACCGAGAACCTAAGGCTTTTTCAGGCGGGGAATTGCTGATTTACGATAGCAAAGTCGAGAACAATTTTTATGTTGCAGATGAGACATTCAGAACGGTTGAACCTCGGAATAATAGTATTGTATTTTTTCTGAGTCGCTATATGCACGAAGTTTTGCGAGTTAGCTGTCCCTCTAAAGCTTTTGCTGATAGTAGGTTTACTATTAATGGCTGGGTGCGTAAAGCCGATTGAGACAAGATTTGCGGGTTAAGATAAAACGGCGGTTGAAACCGCGTCTACAAAAACAAAACCCGCCTCCGCGGGTTGAAGAATGGATGGTTAACATTACGTTTTTTCTTGACACAGCATTTTCTTCAGTCCGCGGAGGCGGACTTGGTTTGTATAGACGCGGTTTCAACCGCCGTCTGGTTGGTTTGTATAGACGCGGTTTCAACCGCCGTCTGCATCTCCCACGATGCGATATTTACTCCTGAGCTCCGGCATTTTTGAGCAATTTCACGACAGTGGAATAACCTTTAAATTCAGCTAACATTAAAGCTGTATAATTTCCCGGATTTTTGTGATTTAACTCTGCACCAGCAGCGATTAAAATCTCTACAGCATCAGCATAACCGCGATGGGCGGCCCACATCACAGCGGTTGCGCCGGATTCATCGAGCAAGTTGACATCTGCACCT
Organism: Microcoleus sp. PH2017_09_SFU_O_A; assembly: GCF_020738625.1. Classification (NCBI taxonomy): domain Bacteria; kingdom Bacillati; phylum Cyanobacteriota; class Cyanophyceae; order Oscillatoriales; family Microcoleaceae; genus Microcoleus; species Microcoleus sp. PH2017_09_SFU_O_A. The sequence continues at coordinate 9,097 of NZ_JAEQCF010000041.1, read as the reverse complement.
TTTTCGACTAATATTTTGACGATCGCCATATAACCGCGATCGCACGCCTTCATTAAAGCAGTTTTCCCCAAATCCGCCGGGATATTCGGATCTGCACCGCCGTCAAGCAAGGCTTTCACCGTTTCAGTATGTCCGTGAAACGCAGCTAGAGTCAAAGCTGTCTCGCCAAAGTTTTTAGCATTCAGGAAATCTGGACGATTTGAGTTTACTTTTTGCAGCAAAGCGGATACGATCGCACTGTGACCGTGAACAGCCGCCACCAGCAAAGGCGTATCGCCCAACCGATTTCTCGAACCGACATAAGCACCTCGGTTTAACAGCAATTCCACCACATCTTGACAGCCTTCAACCACGGCAAAATTCAACGCAGTTTCGTCATCTCTGTCCTTCGCGTTGAGATCCGCGCCAGCATCTAGTAAGATATGTGCGATTGGCAAATTTCCCCCAGCAGCCGCCGCCATCAAAGCCGTCCCGCCATCTCCACTTTTGACATTCGCATTAGCACCCGCAGCCAGCAAAACTCGCACCGCATCAACATTACCGCAATCCGCAGCCAAAGTTAAAGCAGTTTCGCCCTCTTTGTCGGGAATTTCCAAATCAGCACCAGCGGCTAGCAGCGTCTCGACTACCGCCAAATTATCCGCCGTAGCAGCCAGCATCAAAGGAGTTTTGCTCCTCTGATTTTTAAGATTAACATCCGCAGCGCGATCGAGCAAAATTCGGACAATTTTAGCGCTACCTTGACTAATAGCTGAAAATAGCATAGAATTATCAGCAACAGCACCCGCATCAGCCAAAGCTTGAACAACAGCTTCGTGTCCCGACAAAGCAGCTATTTTCAGAGCCGAATCTCCATCTTTATCTCGGACATTCACATCAGCCTTAGCATCAAGTAACAGCCGGACAACATTGATATCACCTTTGAGAGAAGCCGCCATCAAAGCCGTACTTCCATCATCATTTTTAGCATCAACATCAGCACCCGCAGCCAACAACAGCCGCATAACATCAGCCTGTTTGTTAGCCGCAGCCAACATCAAAGCCGTGAGGCCAAAACGTCTGCTTGCGAGGTTGACATTAGCGTCATTGTTTAGTAAAATACGCACGATTTCCGTATAGCCCTTTTGGGCGACAAACATCAAAGCCGTCGTCCCCTCAGAGTCTTTGGCGTTAGCGTCAACGCCCTTAGCGAGTAAGGCTTGGACGTGAATAATGTTGCCAGTCTTGGCAGCTTGGATCAATACAGCGTCTTGTTTAGTGGCAGGCATAATAGTCTCTCATACCGTATATTTGTACCGTCGCACGAGACGGACTTACTGGTATGCTAAGTTTTATGAAGTATGTTTACTAATCCTGAGAACACTATGAATCTGGAAATTCCGCAGTCTGTGAAAGTTTGGAGTCAATTCTTCCACCCAGTTTTAATGTGGGTATTGCTAGCAATCTCATTTTATGCTTTGTATCTGGGAATTCAAATCCGCCGTACCAGAAGTGCGGAAGGTGATGTCAAGAAAGAGTTAATTAAGGGCAAATTCAATATCAAGCACCATCAGATGGGCTCTTTGCTGCTAGGCTTGATGGTAACAGGTGCGATCGGCGGAATGGCCGTCACCTACATCAACAACGGCAAACTATTTGTCGCCCCGCACCTAGTAGCAGGCTTGGGAATGACCGCTATAATTGCCATTTCAGCGTCTCTGACTCCGTTCATGCAAAAAGGTCAAAATTGGGCGAGATACACTCACATCGTTCTAAATGTGGGGCTGTTGGGGCTATTTGGCTGGCAGGCGGTAACAGGTGTAGAAATCGTGCAAAGAATCATCAGTAAAATGTAACGTTTAAAGTACGATTCAGGACTTGCGCGCGGGTGTCCAGAAACCGGGTTTTTCACGCGTTTACTTCGCTGTAGGCGTAAATTCTGCTAAAAACCCGGTTTCTTTAATCGCAGTGCGTAGCTTCTGAAAAGTAACACTCGTAGGGTGCGTCGCCATGGATAATCCCTCGATCAAAATCGACAATCTCATAGCGACGCACCTTGGTTATTAAACAGTTGAATAAACAACCCTATCTTTTAGTCTTTCCCAACAGTCGTAAGCTACATCGCCCTCAGATTATCGATGGAATTAATTAATTTTTATAATAGCGACGCACCTATAGCGGTTCTCAAGCGTGGTGAGGTATGCCTGCGTGCCCGGTTTCGCCTATGCCCTATGCCCTATGCCCTATGCCCTATGCCCTATGCCCTATTCTGGATAGTACCTCATCTTTCGCTTGAAAGGCTATACAAAGAATCAAAGCCATGCTAGAAACCCTCATCAAGTATTTTGTTTACACCACCAAAGGTCATATTACAAAAAACCAATTAATCAAATTCTTATATTTAGCCGACCTTTATGCTGTCAAATGGACAAACAAACAACTTACGCAGCTCAATTGGCGTTATTATCACTATAGCCCTTGGAACGAAGACATAATAGTCGCCTTAAATCAAATGAATGGCAAAACAATTGTTCAAGAATTTGTGGGAGAAACTATATTTATCCGACTTGGTGCCGAAGCAGGTAATATCGATGATTTAGAATTACCTGTAGGACTAAAACTAATGCTAGAAAACATTCGGAAAGAATGGGCAGGTTCAGGACAGGATAAAATCCAGAAGTTGCTAAAGTATGTGTACAGCACTGCGCCAATGATTGAGGTTAAAGATAGCCATCAACAAGATCAAGTGGTGAGGCTGAATCTAGAGACAGAAAGACAAAAATTAATCAATGAATTAGGGTGATAATGTGGCTGGAAAAACACCTCGTCAAGGTTGGATTTATTTAGTGAATCCCCAGAAAGTATCTCTTCGTTGCCAACACAATCATAATCACATTTATGATTTAAGTCAACCAGACGAGATGGAATGCAAGACAGTTGATTGTAAACTAATAGTTAATTATAGTAGGGTTTTGCGGGGAGAGCATCATTATCTCTTTTGGGAAATCGACCAATTTCAAGATAAGTCTGAATGCTTACAAACTTTTACCGTGATTCCCTTAACTTTCCAAGAAACCTGTAAAGGTTTGCCAACAGCGTATCCGATTAACTCGACTAGCAAAAATGGTCTCGATCGCAATTCATTGGCTTTAGTGCATCAGATATGTACTATTGATGCTAATTGTTTTAAGGACTCCCAAGGGAATTGGTTTGAGCGAGTTGGACAAGTGGATAAAGGAGATAAGGAGTCGATAGAAGAACGTTTAAAGTATTTTTTGAATCTGGAGAATGATTCTAGTGATGATTGGTTGATCGAGAATGTGTCTGTGGAAGTTTTAGAGAAAGTTTTTGATTATTTGCCGAAGGACATGACGAAAAAGATTGATTTAGAAAAAGTCATAAGCGATCTAGAATTATGGTAAGATTAATTATCTCTGAACTTGCACTTAATATAGCCATCAGAATATAGTCCCAACCACAGAAAGATAAAACTTCTTCATTTCTGAGAGAAGAGCATTAACCCAACCGTATTGAGTTATCAATTGTCATTGCGAGGGACGAAGCAATCGCAATATCTATTTTTCATGGGTTTTCCCTGGGTGCGGAATGGGGGCTATAAACCCTAATACAATTGGTTTGATCGTTGGGAATGCGAGTCCTCTGATTGATGCGGACTTGCATTCCTCACTACGAACCTTTGAGTCTTCTGATTGATGCGGACTTGCATTCCTCATTACGAACCTTTGAGTCTTCTGATTGATGCGGACTTGCATTCGTCACTACGAACCTTTGAGTCTTCTGATTGATGCGGACTTGCATTCCTCATTACGAACCTTTGAGTCTTCTGATTGATGCGGACTTGCATTCCTCACTACGAACCTTTACTTGAGGTTGGGCGTTGTGAACTTTGAAAACCAGCGGTTTTTCAGTTTCTTTAAGTGCGATCGCCTTAAATTATCCACCAACCGCCGCAACTGATCCAAATTTCCCGCTTCGCCACCGTACTTCCACCGCACGTAAGCTTGCGAAACTTCCTCAATTACCTCAGCTTCATCGGTTGCATGATGGCCGCGCATTGCCTCAGCATACTCCAAAGGCGTTTGAGCTTTCTGCTTGGCAAATCCCCGACTCGCCAAATCCTTCAACATTTGCTGATAAACCCCCTCTACCGGCGGTAACTTACCCAGCCAACGCCGATAGCGCCACTTGCGCCACCCTTGCCAAATTAACCAGCCAATGAAGCCAAAGCCGATCGCACCAATCAACCCAGTAAACAACCCAACCCAACCCTTAGCAAACTGTCCCAGAAACCAGCCCAGAATCAAAGTTATCCAGCCAATCGCAAAACTGATAACTGAATCCAGCCCGCTTCTCAGAGGCGTCGGTAGCCAACCTGCGATCCACTTCCAAAACCATTCCAGCGCACTAAAAGTCTGGTTGTCTTCCACCGAAGCCGGCATCAACGGATAACCTGGAATCGGATTAAAACCAAACCAGCCGTAATTGGGAAAATATACTTCCGTCATCATGAAAGCGTCGGTATTTTTTACCACATACAAACCAGTAAACGGGTTGAACTCCCCCGTATCGAAACCGCCAGCCACTCGCGCCGGAATCCCGATCGATCTAAGCATAATTGCCAGTACCGTCGAAAAATGGTCGGGATATCCGCCTGTAACCTTTTTACCGTCTTGCGTGTTTTGATAGCCAAACAGAAAACCTTCGACTAAATCTTCTGTTTCTTCCAAGTAAGGCAAAGCTTTTACAAGTTTATAATTCGGATTTTGCTTCAAATATTGAGCTAAATACAAAGCTTTTTCGTAGGGAGAATCGATCGCCCTGTCTGACTTAGCTACTCTTGTTCTCGCCAACAAAATTTCTTCTGTTTTTTCTCGCACCTTGGCGGCAATTTTCGGCGGCACGTCCAAATAGAACTTGCGAATATTTTTCGGATAATTAGTACCAGTTTGCCCCAACCCGGAACGATCGCGAACAGGTACATTAGAAATCACCGTATAAGTCAAACCTTCCCGCAATTCCACAGGCGATCGCAAACCGCCCTCCGCATCCACCGCCACATCCATCGTCGGAAAATACAGTTCCTTCGGCTTAGCCAAAGCCGGAATCAAATTCGGCAACTGAGCAATAATAGTATAACTTTGAATCACCTCTTGAATCCGAGGCGCATTCGGAAAAGGATTCAGATAAAATTGAAAAGACCACCTAGGTCTATTCACCTTTTCAGCTCGATCGTTGCGAGAAATTTCCCAACCCTGACCAGTATACTTGTCAAAGCCCAACACCCGCCAAAAACCCGCCGCTTGCGATCGCACGCGCATCACCACTTGGGGTTTCATTTCCCCCCGCAAATTCTGATTGATGCGCTGGTTGAAACCGTAATAAAAAGTAGAGTCCACCTCTCCTGGCCCTTTGTCTGGGTTTCTCCCCCTTCCTCCGCCACTTCCTTGTTCATTTCCCCCTCTGACATACCCCGGATTTAAAATGCTGCGCGAGTCAAACTCCCCCTGATATTGAATGGGAGCACTGACAGGAAAAGTCCGCAACTGATAGCCCGGGAGGCGCGGCAAAAACGCAAAAATAGTCAGCCCCAACCCGAGAGTTATCGCTAGCAGCCAACCAAAATACTTGGGGGATAGAGTAGCAGCAAATAGTGACCAGTTCTTATTTTTGGCTGCACCTTCTACTTTCTGCTTGCTATCGTCTGCCTTGGAAAGTCCCAAGCGCGATCGATAATCCAACACCAAAGTCGGCAGCGCTAAAGCCAAAAACACCACTAGCAACGGCCCAAAAGTCAGCGTTTGACTGATAGTCGCCGCTACACTCAACAAAATCAACCCGATGACGATCGAATAGCCCAAATCTTTGCGGCGCGGCAAATCGAAGCTGTGCAGCACTTGAATGTGAATTAACAGTTGCGCCAAAACTAACCGGGTATCGTTCAATTCTCCTACCAAACGGGTAAAAAAAGCCAACAGCGCCACCAGCATGGCAATAGCTATGCAGAACTTAGCAGCCACATTGCGATCGCGGCGGCGGTACCAACTCCAAGTTGCCCCCACAATGCTAACAGGCACAGCCCACAGGTTCAGCGCTTCTTCAGCAGCAACGTCTGTCGCCACAATGCCCACAATTACCAACAACTGAACCAGGATTCGCAGCAGCAAAGAATCCTCAATCACCGGCGGAGGCATCGCCTCAATCTGCTCCCACAGCTTACCCAAAACAGGTATCTTTCGCAGGTTATCAGTTGTCATGTGCACCCATCCAACGATTTTAGATTTTAGATTTTAGATTTTAGATTGAATCCACAGATAAATCTGAGAGGGCTTTAACTAAAATCTAATTTTTTTTGCTTTTCACGAGCGAGGTCGGGGGATTGAATTTGTTTGTGTGTGAGGTCAAACCCTAGAGGAAAAACATACATTATTTACTCTAATTTTACCAGAAAGACTTGGCTTAAAGCCTCTCCCTTGTAGGGATAAAATAAAATTAGAGTATTCATTACTCCAATCTTCTTCATTCCAGGTAGAGGTAGCTGTCAACTGTCAACTGTCAACTGTCAACTATCAACTGTCAACTGTCAACTAAACTTTCTAGTTGCTATCTTGTCCTGACAAAACTGGACGAATAGCAAACATCAGAGGTCTAGTCTCGAAGTTTTGGAATCGAACTTCTAAGGCATAAATCTTATCCGGTTGCGGATCGAACAACTCCACACTTAAATGCCCGGAATTCGGACGATGTGCAGTTGCTTCGGCATCTCCTCCCTTGAGTTCCAAACTTCCTCCCCCAGGAAATTCGCATTCAACTCTTAAACACGGCCTTGGTGGTTCTGTATTGCGGTTGGACAGGTATTGAGCTTGCAGAGTCAGCGAACCCAAAGCTGTCAACCATTCTCGGGAAACCGGCGGCTGATTTACAGGACAATCCAAAGTTAGAGAGTCAATGATTTCTCGGGCGGCCAACAGCGACATGAGCATTTGTTGATCGGTAGTTGCCACTTCGTAATTCGGTAAATCTTCTACTTCTGAAGCTGTAATTCCTCTTGTCGCACCCAGAAGTACCATACCAGCTAATTCGTTAAGTTCCTGAGACTGGTCTGGAAACAAGCTATCTACAGCGCGGACTAACTTTGCTCCTTCCCGCAGTGACAACATTACCAATTCCTGACAAGGTTCTAGCAGTTGAGCAAAAACCCCTTGGGCGATCGGAATTGGCAGGCGACCCCATCTAATATTTTGTAGTTGGGGAGTCCAGATGTGTAGGGGGGGAACCCATTGGGGGGCTACATCGTCTGGGTAGTCGTGGTCGTAACTTTTAATTTCTGTTTCCCAGGGGAACAGAGGCGGGTTGGATTCGATTTCGGCTCTAAGCCTTTCTTTTAACAAGGTCTGAAAACGGTCTTGCACGGTCGGTATATCTCCAATAGTCAGCGGTTGTGCGGGTGCATTGCTGTGCCCCCTCACTTGATAATCCAGCGGGTCTGGTTCGTCCCATTCCCAGTATTCCACCCCAGAATTGTCTTCGTTGCCCCACTCTTCTGAAGAAGGGGGCAGATTGAAGTTCTCCTCATCTTCGCTAGAGGCATTCTCGATCGGCGCCTGCAATACCCAGTCTAAGAAATGGCGCTCGAAAGCCTCTGCATCCCTGTTCGTTTCGTTATTCATCACTAGATGCCCCTTCTCCGGAATCTGAACGATTTCGTAATTCCCAGGCAAGTTCGAGTAATTTAAACCACCGTTTCTGTACCTGGGCTACCGTGCTGCCGAGGGTTTGCGCGATCGCTGACTCCGACAGACCCTGTTGCTTCAACTTTAACAAACGCTGCCCCTCTGGCCCGATTTGGTCGCCAAATATCTGCCACTGGGAAGGCAGCAAACCCAGATTTTTATCTAAGTCTGCTTCCAGCCACTGGTGAACCAGTTCCCAGCGGTGCGACATGGCAAACCTGAGCAAATGGTACTTAAAGCGTTGCTGCAAATAGTCTCTTTGACGGGGAGTTATGTTTAGAAGCGACTCTATTTCATTAGTCGGCAAGTCTTGCAAGCGCAATATGAAATAATCAGCGCATTCTTGTTGGTTGCGCTCTTTCAAATACGCCACTAATTCATCAATCACATTTTGCCGCAGAGATTCTGACTCTTCGCCTTGAGGGCGAATTGCCGAGGAACCCTGTCCTGCCATCGCTTCCCGCACCGAGTGCACCGACGTGTCGTTCCAAGTTTGGTCGGAATCTGAAGCCCCTCCATCGGCGGCTTGTTCCATATCCACGGAGGTTTCTTTGGGTTGCTGCTGGGAAAAAGTTTGGGCCCGCAAAATAATTAGTTGCTGGCTCCGGTTGCGAGGCAAAGGAATGCGTCGCTTGCCAAAACGCTCTACAAAGGCCATGTACTCTGCTAGTTCTAAGCGAGTGCGAGGACTGTAGGTAGGTGGCAGTTCGGTTTCCCGCCGGAATGCCTTTAAAGCTTCCAGATAAAATCCTTGCAAGAAATCTTTGATCAGTTCTACTCGCGCCTGATAGCTAGACTGCACCTGTGGAGGGGTGATGTAGCGATAGACGATCGCGCTGAGGGTACTGTGCAATTCTACTCGCCCGGGCCCGGAGCCTAAAGTGTAATAGTGGAGGCATTGTTGCAAGCGGTGCTGAGCTAGACTCTGGGCTGAACCCTCTATGTCTCCCGAGTTTTGAATTCTCTGACTTTCTGTGCATATCCTGTTGACTTCTGCTGCGAGTCGCCCTGCTACATCTTGGCAATTCTGCTCAGACGCGCGAGTGGACTTTTTGAGTTCGTCTAACAGCAGTTGAAATATGGTTTCCACGCTCTGGCAGATTTCCCGCATGATTGTTTACAGCTCACATTGAAATTAGCACAGTTAGTAGCAGTATGGAGATTTTTTTTCTACCGCTACTTGCTCCGGTATTTCCGGCACAGGACAAACTGCAATGTCCTCGATCTCCTGTTCTACAAAAATTAGGGGGTTAGAGCCTCGTCCTTCCAGGACTACTTTATTCTAGAAATCCTGTTGCCATTTTGTAGAAATTGGGTAAAATCAAACAAGGAGGTGATGCAAGTGTTCAATCTGACTTATGAATTCA
>NZ_JAEQCF010000005.1:0-186060 GCF_020738625.1 Microcoleus sp. PH2017_09_SFU_O_A | reverse complement strand
TTTCACCAATAAATCGTATGCTGCTTGACGAAAGTCCTTTAATCGTTCACTGTTCATTTAAGGAGTGGATAGGTTTTCTTTTTCACCCTCATTCTCTCCCAGCGCGGTGGCTCTAGTTCTTCTTTTGCCACCGTTCTCATCTTTGGTTAGTCTAAACTACAGTCAGTAATCGGTAATCGGTAATGTACTAAGCCTGCTTCTTCCTTTTAGTTAATGACCAATGACTAATAGACCTCTTGCAAAAAAGATATATGTTATAATCAGAGGCTTTGAATTAAACATCTCCCATAATTGTGGAACAGGCATCCTGCCTGTTATTCACAGGCTTTTTGGGAGATATCTAATCAACTAAAGCAAAACTTTCCATTATATCAGAAAATTATTTTGCAAGAGGTCTAATGACTAATGCCCTATGCCCTATGCCCTATGCCCAATGACCAATGACCAATGACCAATGACCAATGACCAATGACTCTTGTTTTGCTATTAGTAATATTATGTCAAATACAGCCTCAAAACTCAAAACTATTGAAACTCCCCACAGCGGCTACCACTGGGACGGCAGTTCCCGGCGCTTTTTTGAAGGCTGGTACTACCGAATAACATTACCAATTCACGGACAATCCTTTGCATTCATGTATTCCATAGAAGACCCCAGAGGCGGTCAACCTTACAGCGGCGGTGCCGCCCAAATTCTCGGCCCCAAAGATAGCTATTTGTGCCGCACCTTCCCCGATGTAAATAAGTTTTGGGCGCACCGAGACACATTGGGTTTAGGACATTGGGGCAAAACAGATTTACAAATTAAACCAGAATATTTAGAACCACAAGTATTCGACAGCCGTATCGAAGAAGGCTATCAAGCTACTGCTACTTTGAATCAAGGTTATCTGCACGATCCAGGAACTGGCAATCACTGTTTTTGGCAATACGAAATCAAACCTGTTTACGGCTGGGGAAACTCCGACGAACTCCAAAAATCCACGGCGGGAATGCTATCTTTTTTGCCAGTGTTTGAGCCTGGATGGCAAATTTTAATGGCTCACGGTTTAGCCACGGGTTGGATCGATTGGAACGGCGAACGCTATGAATTTAAAGACGCTCCCGCTTACACCGAAAAAAACTGGGGCGGTGCTTTTCCGCAAAAATGGTTTTGGATAAATTGCAATTGTTTTCAAGGCGAAAGCGATTTAGCATTAACTGCTGGGGGTGGCAAGCGGGGCGTGCTGTGGTGGATGGAATCGGTAGCAATGATTGGCATCCATTACCGAGGCAAATTCTACGAATTTGTGCCTTGGAATTCCCAAGTAACTTGGAATATTGAACCTTGGGGAAGCTGGAAAATGCAGGCGAGAAACAGCCAGTTTGAAGTTGAGTTAAGTGGCAGTACAAAAAGTTCTGGCACCTATGTGCGAACTCCTACAGCCAAGGGTCTGGCTTTTTGCTGCCGCGATACGACGCACGGCGAATTGCGCTTGCAACTGCGAGAATTGTTGGGGGGAAATGTTGAGAAAAATGGCAAGCAGCGCTCTAAAATTATCTTAGAGGCTCAAAGTTCTTTGGCCGGTTTGGAAGTTGGCGGCGGGCCGTGGGATGCAGTTTGGCGATCGAATTAAGTCAGTAGTCATTAGTCATTAGTCATTAGTCATTAGTTAAATGTCTATTAATTACTGACTGCTGAGAACTCACAACTGCCAACTGCCAACTGCCAACTGCCAACTGTCAACTGTCAACTGTCAACTGTCAACTGTCAACTGCCAACTGTCAACTGTCAACTGTCAACTGTATTCAGACTTTACTTTAAATTAAAGCCAATTTCTTCATTATTAATAGAGCCGTCGGGCATTATCGCTCCATTCAGCACCGCACCTCTGAGATTTGCTCCCGTTAAATTAGCGCCTTCTAGATTAGCATTGCTCAGATTTGTGACTTGTTTGGAACCTCGGAAAAAGAAGCTGTGCAAATCAGCATTTGTCAAATTAGTGTCTGCCAGATTAGCATATTGCAAATCAGCACCGTGCAGGGTCGCATCAGTTAAATTAGCTTGGGTGAGATTGCTTCCCCAAAGTCTAGAATCCAACAAATTAGCATCTTGTAAATTGGCGCGACTCAGATTTGCCAAAGTCAGATTAGCATCCCACAATTTTGTGCGGTTGAAATTAGCTTCGGTCAAATTGGCTCGACTGAGATCCGTGCCCAAAATATCAGCATTTGCTAAATTGGCGCTGGTGAGATCTGCGTCAGAAAGGTCAGCATTTTTTAAATTAGCACCGGACAAGTTGGCGCCGCTCAGGTTGGCACCGCTCAAGTTGGCTTCTTGGAGATTAGCTCCTCGCAAATCGGCAGCGCTCAAATCGCATTGCTTCCACAGAAAGCTGACGCACCAATTATCTTTTAATAGCTGACTCAGATCCTCGGCATTCGCGGCAATCACAGGAGGAGTTAAGTAGAGACTAAATAGGGCGATCGCGAATACTGTCGCGAAGAAAGTTTTTAACGTCAGAACTATTTTCATTGACACTAATTGCAATAGATTCTTGATGTGTAATCAGAGCATATCAAAGAATAAGCAACTTTCATCGGCAATATTACTCAAAAATATCAGTGAAATGTCGATCGCCCTTAGCCCAGCCCCCAACTTAACTCGGCGAGTCGCGGGTGAATCCTCTTACCTAGAAAATGGGTTGCTTCACAGATGCGTCGGTGCTAGAGATTTTTTTTCCCTAAACCCTGTATCAGATGCTCGCAAGTGCGATCGGAATTTACTGATAGCATATATTGCGACAATGCAAGAAGCTGTTGCCCATTTAAATTGTATATTTTAATAAACTATTCTCCTCCAGCGTCAAATATTCTCAACCTCTTCCTCTCTCCCTCTTTCTCTGGTGAATCTGGCTAGCAAAAATAAATTGTTCAGTTCGCTTAAAACTACGAAATTTAGCGGTTTATAGACGCAATTATCCTTGGTTGTGACTGGCGTCACGAACTAAACCCAACTGTCATCACACAAATCAATCCCCGAGCATCACCAAATCTCCTCAAACTTATCACCTCCCCGAGAGTACGGATATCACTGTCAGTAGCTGAAAGATGCAAGAAAATTAGAGCATACAGTTAAACACCCGCCCTCCCATGCGTACTATCCCCTTTCTCCCGAGTCAATTAGCTGTCACAACTATTTTCAATTCGATCGAATTTTTGGGATTCGCCAATACTTCAGGTAAAGTATTTTCGGGCGAGCAAGCCCAAGCGCGACAAGAGGCAAATTTAGACGTTAGCACCAAGAAGGTTTACAGTGCAGGTTTAAAAAGTCTCGAACAAAAGGACTTGCACGCTGCGATTAAAAATTTCACCGCCACAATAAACATTAATCCGCAATTCGCACCAGCTTACAACGATCGCGGTGTTGCCCGCTACAGATTAGGCGACAAACAGTCTGCGATCGCAGATTTAACTACCGCCATCGAACTCAATCCCTATCGAGCCAAGTATTATAACAATCGGGCGTTTATGCTAGCTGGCTTAAAAGATCGTGCTGGGGCGATCGCAGATTACAACTCAGCACTGCTGCTCAACCCCAATTTGGCTCAAGCTTACTTTAACCGAGGCACTATCCACCTGCAAATGGAAAATTCCCTCGCAGCACTAGCTGATTTTGAATCAGCAATTCGCCTCGATCGCAATTTTGCCAAAGCTTACTTCAACCGAGGAGTGACTAGATATAAATTGAGAGAAGTTCAAGGAGCATTTGAGGATTTTCAGAAAGCAGCAGGGCTATTTAAGCAGCAATCGAGAATGGATTGCTATCAAGATGCTGTCTCTAAACTTAGAAAGTTATGTTATTAATTAAATTTGGCATAAGCCATAAAAAATAGATTGTATAACCAGGGGCTGGCATCTAATAAAAGATATGGATATTGAGCCGAAAAGTATTAGAAATTGGGTCGAGTTTAACTCAACCCAATTCACTTAAAACTACCCAATTCTTAAGGCTACATCGCCAGTGGGTAGGTCATTAGGACGAGGAACAATCGGAGACAAAGGAATTGCAAAAACTGCATTTCTGACGGAATCGACAGTAGCATTTTTTACAATAGCAGGAGACCCAGCTAAGTTAATTAAAGTATCGCTGCCAGATTGAGTGAATGTGGTATCCGATAATTTTCCTGTCAAAGCAATGCGATCGCCTTCACCTGGTTTAAAATCAAGTATTGTATGATTCGTTGGGAGTAGCAGAATAAAAGGCAGACTCGCAGGATCGACTCCGACCAAAACAAAAGTATCTGCACCACTACCTCCGGTGAGAGTATCGTTGCCTGTATCCCCAATCAAAATATCATTGCCATCGCCACCATTTAAGACATCATTCCCTTGCCCACCCCGTAAAAAGTCGTTACCAGCATCGCCATTAAGAGTATCGTCGCCGAAATTTCCGTTGATAATATCGTTGCCAACACCACCGCTAATTAAGTCGCTACCTTTGCCACCTCTGAGAAAATCGTCGCCTGCTTCCCCGGTGATAGTGTCGTTGCCTTTGCCGCCGTTAATGGCATCATCAATCGATGAACCGATAATGCGATCGTTGGCGCTACCTCCGCGCACGCCGCTGGGGTTTTGCTGAGAGTCTTGGGCAGTGACTTGATAGTTGTTCGGCGTATTAGGCAAGTTGAGCGATCGCAAAGGCAGATTTACAAAATTAGTATTATTCACAAAACTATTCAACACAGCAGCATTGGGAATAATACTCGAAACCCGACTGGGGACAATCCCTGCAACAACTTTGGCACTCGAAATGCGATCGCCCTGCTGCACCGCATTAACCGTCTCAAAACCTTGAATTACATTGCCAAAAACAGCATAATTGCCATCCAAAAACGGCAAAGCATCCAAAGTAAAATAGAACTGCGAAGAAGCCGTATTTAAACCACTATTAGAACGAGCCATTGCCACCGCCCCTTTCGTGTGAGGCAACTGTGGCTTTTGCGTGACAACTTGGTTGTAAACTGGCTGTGCCGCCCCTTGCGGCTTGATTTCCAAAGGAATAAAACGCGCCTGATTAGTATCCGGATCGATAAAATTACCCGTTCCCAATTGACCCGCCGGAATGCTAGTATCCTTGCTGCGCGGATCGCCCCCTTGCACCACAAAAGGATCCGGCTGGCGCACAACTCGGTGAAACATCACCCCATCGTAGGTGCCACGTTCAACTAAATCAACAAAATTTCCCCCAGTAATCGGCGCATTAGTGCCATCTACTTCGATCGTCACCGGTTGACCATTAATTACCTGGACTACTGTAACTTTGCCTGTTAACGGGAGTGCAGCGCTCATAAGTAAATTGCTATTTGAGTAAGTGATATTTCGGTTTGATACCAAATCCTGGCTAAATGTTCCCTTTATTTCCTAGCCAGCAGAAGCGGGCATCCTCTGTATAAAAGCGGTTTTAAACACCGAATCATCAAAGGGGTGGGTAACTCAGATTTAGCAAGCACAGCAGAATCCCCACACCATACCTGTACTCAGGTTAGTGTGGGATGAATGCGAGGCAATGAGGAATTGACCGACGAGCAATATTGAACGCAGTTCAATTAGCGATGTCGGTCGGTGACTCATTGCCAATCTTTGATGTTGGCAATGAGTCAATCAGCTCTTCAATGACTTGAGTCATTGTCTTATCGGATTGAACAGCATATAGCCGTAACTTATGGAAACGTCGCTCAGACATCCTTAATCTTAATTGTTTATTTTTCATGTGGCTACACAATGGTTACACAATCATGCTACCATAGTGCTAACAGGAGGTAAAAGCAAATGAGGACGGCATACCAGTACAAATTACGCCCAGGCAAACAACAAGCAATAGAATTAGACAGGTGGTTGTCTATGCTTTGCGCTCAATATAACTATTTGTTGGCAGATAGATTTAACTGGTACGAGCAAAATCGTTGTCCTATCAATGCTTGTCCTCTTGTTTGTCACCTTCCAGAATTACGGGACAATCCCGATTACTACAGTCAAAAGAAAACACTACCTAACCTCAAGAAAACTCATCCTTGGTATGGCGAAATTTACTCGCAGGTTCTTCAGGATATTGTCAAGAGAGTCAAGGTAACTTTTGATAGATTCTTGAAGGGTGACAGTAACGGAAAACGTAGTGGCAGACCAAGATTTAAGTCTCGCAACCACTACAGAACCTTTACCTATCCTCAAATGAAGGATGGATGCTTGCAAAACAATTTAATCAATCTTCCGATGTTTGGAAAAGTTAAGGTTGTTTTGCATCGTTCCATTCCGAATGGTTTCAAAATCAAAACTGCTTCTGTCACTAAAAAAGCTGACGGTTACTATTTAACCCTCAGCCTGGAAGATGCGACAGTGCCAACAATTAAACCAGATTTCAATCCAGATTTAATAACTGGTATCGATGTTGGCTTAAAGGAGTTTTTGACAACTTCTGAGGGTAAAACTGTTGCTATACCTCAACATTATCGCAAATCTCAAAAACGTTTAAAAGTTATTCAGAAGCGTGTTTCCCGTCGTAAAAAAGGAAGCAATCGAAGATTAAAAGCGGTAAAACAGTTGGGCAAGCAGCATAAAAAAGTTGCCGACAAACGTAAAGATTTTCATTTCAAAACTGCTAACAACTTGTTGAAAAAATATGATGTTGTCGCGGTTGAAGATTTGAATGTCAAAGGACTTGCGCGTACATGGTTGGCAAAATCTGTTCTTGATGCCGGATGGTCAAGCTTTCTGTCGATACTGACAAACAAAGCCGAAAATGCTGGTTTGTTGGTTATCCCTGTTAAAGCGTCTGGTACAAGTCAAGATTGTTCTACTTGTGGGGTTAAAGTTCCTAAGAAGCTACATGAGAGATGGCACGACTGCCCCCATTGTGGATGTAGTCTTGACCGCGACCATAATGCAGCAATAAATATCAAAAACAGAGCGGTAGGGCATTCCGTTCTTAAAGCTCAGTTAACGTCCGAAGCAATAGCTGGAGTCGCTGAGAAGCCTACACTGTACTGTACGAGCGTCAGTGTAGGAGTATGTCACTATTAGAAGCAATTCGCGAATTGCCCCTACCCATTTAATCAGAAAACTGTAAACTTGTGTTAAGTACAGTTCTACTTGTTAATTTATGATTTCCCGGCGCAAGTTTTTTAGCACTTTATTGGCAATTTGTCTAGCCTTTCTGAGTTTCAATTTTGCCCCTCCAGCCTTGGCCCTCGGTGGCAAGCTGCCGGCAGTGAATCAAGCCGCACCAGACTTTAGCTTACCGACAAACAGCGGCGACGGGCAAATCTCGCTGTCCGATTATCGCGGGAAGTGGCTGGTAGTCTACTTCTATCCCAAAGATTTTACATCCGGTTGTACGATCGAAGCGCGTCGATTCCAGCAAGACTTGCCGAAATACTTAGCAAAAAACACTCAAATCATCGGCATCAGCGCTGATGATGTCAACTCCCACGCAGAATTTTGTGATTCTGAAGGTTTGAAATTTCCGCTATTAGCAGATACCGACGGCAAAATAAGTAAAGCTTACGGTTCTTGGATGAGTTTTATCTCTTCCCGGCACAGTTTTATTATTGACCCTGAAGGAATTTTGCGGGAAACATTTGTTAAAGTTAATCCCGCCATTCACTCCAAAGAAGTGTTAGCTCGTTTAGGCGAATTGCAGACTAACAGCTAATATTGTGTCACCTCGAATCACCGCAATCAAATAGGTTCGTAGTGAGGACTTTAGTCCTTCCCCTCTGTTTTCAGAGAACTAAAGTGCTGACTGCGAACCCCAATCAGATAGGTTCGTAGTGAGGACTTTAGTCCTTCCCCTCTATTTTCAGAGAACTAACGTGCTGACGGCGAACCGCAATCAAATAGTTTCATAGTGAGGACTTTAGTCCTTCCCCTCTATTTTCAGAGAACTAATATCAATTCCGGCTGCGCCGGAATGACAAGCGAGGACACGGCAGTGCCGTTTCCCTACCGTGATTAATCGTAGGGACACGGCACTGCCGTGTCCTGATTTCGGGTAATATTAATTCAGATGCAACCGGAATTGATATAAAGTGCTGACGGCGAACCGCAATCAAATAGGTTCGTAGTGAGGACTTTAGCCCTTCCCCTCTATTTTCAGATGACTTTAATCCTCACAACGAAAGTTATCATGGTTATTTTACAAGAGACGATAAATGGTAACCAGACAAGCTGTAGAGCAAATCTAAAATCGCCTGTCTCGCCATACTCAATGAGAATTGAACTTACTATTTACCGCAACAGGCTCTGAAGAAGATTCCGGCTCTGACAGATTTCTTTTTCGGCTAGCAAAACGGCGTTCCGGGTCAATTCCCTCAAAAGTTGGCGGCAACCAAACTCGGATGACCAACAACACTCCCAAAACCAGCAAAAATCCACCTGTTGACAATATTTGAACCCAGGGAGTTTCCAGAACTCCCCGCACGATAACTTCTCGCAAAACTGAGACAATACAAACTTCAACCGCCACACCAATCGAAACGCGCTGCTCTTGCAAATAAATAATTAACAGCCGAAATAATTCCACCAAAACCAAGAGAAATAGAATGTCTGCTGTCACTTGCTGAAAATTCAAAGGAGGCAGCAGCGAGAAAAACATTTCTCGCAGTTCCAGTACCATGAAACAGAACAAACCAATACACAAAGAAATTACAATTAAGTCTTGAACTGTTTCCAGACCGCTGACTATTAGTTTCAAATTCAACCATTTAGGAGGGGAATTAGTCTGGTTATTTGAACGGTTTTCCATTGACTGCTCCGGGAATTTGTTGGACTTGCTTACAGCTTAAGTTAAATTGAGCTTATATTTGATAAAAAACAGGTTTAATTTATTTATAACCATCATTAAAATTCTGTCTAGTGACAATTTCCTACCAACTTTTATATATTGCCCAGGCGGGTTGACTTTTAGGCAATGTTTGTGCTATGTGAAACCTGGTATTAGTAGATTTGGTGAAAAGTAGAATTCAAACTTCTAAAATGCTGCAACTGAGATAAAATATGAAAATTGTAAAGAATTATTTACCACAGCTTGATAAACTCAAGCTAGCGACTCTAGGCTCAAATCATACAAAAGCCGGAAAGTCAACCCAAAAAAGCCACCAAGAGAGGATTGAACACAATGGCATTTACACTCGCACCATTACCCTTCGCCGCTGACGCCCTAGAGTCAGGTCATATGTCGGCCAACACGTTTTCGTTCCACCACGACAAGCACCATGCTGCTTACGTGACCAATCTCAACAAACTGATTGAAGGCACCGAACTAGCCAGCAAATCCCTAGAAGAAATTGTAATGGAATCTGCCAAAGATCCATCCAAAGCCGGCATCTTCAACAATGCAGGTCAAGTTTGGAACCACAATTTCTTTTGGAATTCCCTCAAAGCGGGCGGCGGCGGCACTCCGACAGGAGCTTTAGCTGATAAAATCAATGCCGACTTTGGCAGCTTCGACAAATTCAAAGAAGAATTTAAGGCTGCTGCGACAACTCAGTTCGGCAGCGGCTGGGCTTGGCTGGTTGTGGACAACGGTACTTTGAAAGTTACCAAAACTGCTAACGCTGACACCCCGCTAGCACACGGCCAAACTCCTTTGCTGACTTTGGATGTGTGGGAACACGCTTATTATTTGGATTTCCAAAATCGCCGTCCCGATTACATTGCTAATTTCCTAGACAATTTGGCTAACTGGGATTTCGCAGCAGCAAATTTGGCTGCGGCTTAGTAACATCTGAGTTTTAGAACTGAAGTCCTCACTACGAACTTTTATCGGTTTGTAGTGGGGACTTTAGTTTTTGTTTCCGAGGACTGAAGTTCTCGCTACTAATACCGGTAATGGGTAATTGGTAATTGGTAATTGGTGAGGGGCTTTTAAGCTTTTAACCTGAAAGCTTTTTTCTGATTTCCGACTACTGATTACCAACTATCGATTACCGATTATCCTAATACCATCTTTCAGAAATCGTGCGACATAACAATTGTTGGATTTGTTGATTTTCCCCGATATCTAAGGTGCATCGCCAGTCGAAAAGTCGATTCAATGCCTGGCATTGAAAGAGAGCGACACACTCTGCAAATACAGTCGCATCATTTTTAACAAATGGTATATAGCCTTTCTCAAAAAGATGAGGTATGGCTGACAGCTTACATAAACGCTTAAATCAAGAGGGCCTTCTTCCCAACAACGTCCGCGAATCTTTGTGAGAACCGCTATAACTTAATAGGTTCGCTTAGTCCTGCAAAAGTAATGATGTAATTCGATGTAACCATTTCTATACAAGGATTAAGAATGCGAAAAACATTAATTGTAGACCACTAAGTAGGTCGGCGCTGTAAAATGCAAATATGTAAACGATTGTAAAGTATTCAAATACACATCTAGCAGCACTCGTTAGCCTTGTTTACATATTGTTACATAATAAAGTTTATTTAATCTCGCCTACCTACCTACTTAAATGGATGTAAAAATAGGTGTGGTATTTTAGGTATTTCCACTGCCTTGCACGGTATCTTAACCTGTGGAGATCGAGCCATGTGTGGGACGGAAGGGATAGTAAAGACCTCCCGACCTCGCAAAATCGGCACTTTTCCCCTTGCTATAGCAATTTTGTTGTAACAGATAGATGTGGGGACAGATAAATGTGTGGACAGATAGATGTCTGGAGAGATATATTTTAAATATTGGGTGCAGAAACTTTTAACATAACTTTGGGAGTCTAGAAAATGACAAAAAATGTATCGGTAGTGATTCCATCTTATAATTGCGCCCAATTTTTACCGGAAGCAATTGAGAGCATTCTGGAACAAAGCTACCCTCCGTTTGAGGTGATCGTAGTAGACGATGGCTCTACTGATGATACGAAAGAAATCTGCGATCGCTACCCGAAAGTAACATACGTCTATCAAAATAACCAAGGTGTGGCGGCTGCACGCAATACTGGTCTGCGGGTTAGTACGGGAGAGTATATTCTTTTCCTGGATAGTGATGATTGCCTGTTACCTGAAGCGATCGAGATTGGAGTCAAGCATCTCAACGCCCTGCCAGAGGTGGGCTTTGTCTTTGGTCGTTATTTCTTCTATTCCATTCAACCTGATGGCTCCTACAAAGTAGAAGAGAAATATGAGAATCAGCCTGAAGTTGCTAATTATGAAACTATTTTAGCTATCCGGCATAGGATTCAATGCGGTTGTATTATGTTTCGCCGTGCTGCCCTCGATACTGTCGCCATTGAGTCTATCGGTGCATTTGATCCAAGTGTATTAGCGATCGAAGATTACAATTTATGTTTGCGAATTGCCCGTAATTTTCCTGTCTATTTCCACGGTGAAGTCGTTTCTCAATATCGCTACACTGGCAATAATATATCCAGTAAATCGACCTACTTTCTGATCCATGCAATTCGAGATCATTCTCAGCAATGGAGTTACGTTGAACAAACTAAAAAAGAAGAATATCTAGTTGCCTATGAAGAAGGAAAAAAACACTGGACTAAGCTTTTTGGCGATCGATTGCCTTACGAAATCCAGAAATATATACGAGCTAAAGAATGGGTTGCAGCCTTGGGGATCCTGAGATTAATCTTGTATTACGATCCCAAATTCCAATCTATCGATCGGGCAATCTACGAAACATCCTATGCAACTCTGATGTCAGAGGTACGAAAGCTCCCCCTTCAAGACTCCTTAGCCTATTGGAAAAAACAACTTGCTGGAGCCCCTCCTTTATTACCCCTACCCACTGACCGACCGCGCCCCCCAGAGCAATCCTTTCGGGAAGCTTCTCTGTCTTTTGGCATTTCTGGGGAAATCGCGACTGCCTTAGGTATATTGGCCGAGCAGGAAGGGGTCACTCTCTCAACAACCCTGTTAGCCGCCTTTAATATTTTGCTGTATCGCTATACAGGTACAGAAGACGTGATTGTTGGCTCCCCTTTTGTGAGCCGTGTGAATTCAGAAAATTTTGTGAATGCTGTCCCCCTTCGTACAGATATGTCCGGCAATCCCACGTTCCTAGAGTTTCTGGGACGAGTGAGGAAAGTCGTTTTGTTAGCGCAAGCCTATCAAGATGTACCCTATTGTTTGTTGGTCGATCAATTTTGTCCCGAGATCGATTTGAGCTATTCTCCTCTGTTTCAAGTGACCTTTGTCTTTGAGGAAAATATTCCCTTCCAAACGATCGATCTGTCAAAATTAACAGCAAGTCCTTGGGTGATTGAAAATAACGAAGGGAAGTTTGACTTAACTTTGTACTTAAAACCAACCAGCGAAGGATTGGAGGGGAGTTGGTCTTACAGCAGGGATTTGTTTGATGCAGAAACCATTGAACGAATGAACGAGCATTTCCAGATTTTGTTGGCTGGGATTGTGGCTCATGCAGAACAACCGATTTCTGCATTGCCGTTGTTGCCAGACAAAGAGAAAAATTTGTTGCTTGTGGAATGGAATCAGACTCAAACAGATGAGTCACAAGATCGATGCCTCCACCACTTAGTGACTCAACAAGCAGAAGCAACTCCAGAGAAAATTGCGGTTTCCTTTGAAGGTCAAACATTAACTTACCAAGAACTGCATCAACGCTCCAATCAACTAGCCCACTATTTACAAAAAAAAGGGGTAAAACCAGATGATTTAGTTGGCATTTGTGTCGATCGTTCTCTGGAAATGCTGGTGGGATTATTAGGTGTGCTGAAGGCGGGCGGAGCCTATGTTCCCATAGACCCGAACTACCCGGACGATCGCGTGGAATACATGATCGAGAATTCCGAAGCCAAACTATTGTTAACACAACAGCAGCTTGTCAAGAACCTGCCTACCAAAGCAGCCAAAGAAGCATTGGTCATCTGTTTGGATGCGGATTGGTCTCTCATTGCCCAAGAGAGTCAGGAAACACCGATCGCAAGTGTTACGCCAGAAAATATGGCCTACGTCATTTACACGTCTGGTTCTACGGGTAAGCCCAAAGGCGTACAAGTTCTTCACCGCGGCGCAGTCAATTTTTTACGTTCGATGCGCGAGCAACCGGGAATCTGTGAGGCGGATATTTTGCTGTCTGTCACCACACTCTCGTTTGATATTGCAGTCTTAGAACTGTACTTACCCCTGACTGTGGGAGCGCAGGTTGTCATCCTGAGTCGGGAAGCTGCCATGGATGGCAGAAAGTTATTAAGGACGATCGTCCAATTGGGGATTACGATCCTGCAAGCTACCCCAGCGACTTGGCGATTATTATTGCTGGAACCGGGTTGGGAAGGTCAGTCCCGGATGAAAATGCTCTCCGGTGGGGAAGCCATGCCCAAAGAATTGGCTGCCCAATTGTTAACCAAAGGTACAGAACTTTGGAATATGTACGGGCCGACAGAAACAACAGTTTGGTCAACGGTTTATCAAGTCAAAGATGCCGAACAGCGAATTTTAATTGGTAAGCCGATCGCCAACACCGATATCTACATCTTAGATCCTCTCCTGCAACCCGTTCCCATTGGGGTGGCTGGGGAATTACATATTGGTGGTTCAGGATTAGCCCGGGGCTATTTGCAGCGTGACGATTTAACCACAGAGAGATTTATTCCTAATCCATTTCGGGAAAGCGAACGAATCTACAAGACGGGGGACTTAGCGCGTTATTTGCCAGATGGAAATATTGAGTGTTTGGGTCGCCTAGATTTTCAAGTCAAAATTCGCGGTTTTCGGATTGAACTCGGTGAAATCGAGTCTGTTTTGGTCAAACACCCCAAGGTGCAGCAGGCCGTTGTCATCGTCAGGGAAGATGTTCCAGGCGACAAGCGTCTAGTGGGTTATATTGTCGCCCTCAACAATCAGAACCCCACCATCCAAGAACTGCGAAGTCTGCTCAAAGACTACGTACCAGAATATATGGTGCCGTCTATCTTTGTTTTCTTGGAAGCTCTACCCCTAACACCTAATGGTAAGGTCGATCGTAAAGCTCTACCCGTACCCGAACAATCTCGCGAAGCAAAACCAGTCGAATCCGCCACACCCAATCCTCCCGCTCCCTCCGAGACGACAAATAAAGTACAGCAAGAAAAGCCAAGAGAATTGGCCCGTCCCCAGGATGATTTGGAAATTCAACTCATCAAGATTTGGGAAAAAGTATTGCATACTTCACCCATCAGTACCACAGATAATTTTTTCGAGTTGGGAGGACATTCCCTATTAGCGATATCGCTAATTCGTGAAATAGAGGAAACCTACAAGAAAGAGCTATCTTTAGCTATTCTTTTCCAATCACCAACGATTCAGCAGTTGGCTAACACCCTTCGCGAAGAAGGATGTTTGTCTTCTGCACAGGCTTTAGTCACGATTCAGGAAGGCAGTTCCAAACTACCTTTATTCTTCATTTACGGCATATTTCTTTACTATGATTTGTCAAGACACCTCGGCAAAGACCAGACCTGTTATGGAGTTTATCTCAACGAGGAAGTCAGTATGTTCCAAAAGGATAAACTTGACAAATCACCAACGGATTTAGTGAGTGTTGCAGATATGGCAACTCGCTATCTCAAAGAAATCCAAAAACATCAACCTAAAGGGCCTTACCTCCTAGCGGGTGAGTCATTAGGTGGCTTAGTAGCCTTTGAAATGGCACATCTACTTCATTTACAGGGTGAGGAGGTAGCTTTACTGGGTCTTTTGGATAGTGCGATTCCAGGAAAAAACAAACTGTCATTCAGCCAGAAGCTGGCTTTTCATCTCAAAAAGCTGCGCCAACAAGGGCTTCCCTATTTGTTAAAAAAGATCCTAAAATCGAAGACTAAATCGACTTCTGGCATGATGATTAATAATCATAAGGTAGATCCTGGAGTAGAGTTTCGGAATTACGCTTTCAACAGTTACAAGCCACAACCTTATCCAGGCAGGGCGGTTTTGTTCCGAGCGAAGGATGAAAGTCACTTTAGCACTTTGGAAAACTGGAAGGATCTGGCAGTTGGAGGATTAGACATATATGATATCCCTGGAGATCATCTAAGTATTCTTCAAGAACCCAATGTCCCTGTCTTGGCCGAAAAAATGAAAGTGCATATCGATCGAGCCTTAGCAAAACTTTAGGCTGTTGAGTTGAACGACTTATAAAAGCGATTCAACAGGCTATGACAGATCGAACAATGCGTCAAAGCGCCGCCAATCTGGCGGCGCAAATCCAATCTGAAAATGGTATTTTGCCAATGCAGTTGCTATCGTACAGGAAATCTAAAATCCTGATACTGTTTGCGAATAATCGGTATTTTAGTGGAGGAATTCAAAAGGGAGCATCTCTTTTTTGAAAAAATTAATTATTATAGTGCGCCCTGTCGCGAGCTCGCGAGTGCTGCAATACTCGCTCTTCGGGGATAGCACTATAGTAAATGCAAAACTGAGATGCTCCCATTCAAAATCCCGTAAGTCATTCCCGAATCTAAAATCTAAAATCCGCGAAGGGGACAGTAAGTGCCGAGTTCGGTTCAGAAATCTCAAATTGTGTTATAGTGCTATCGGTAACTCTTTTACAAATTTTGTAGTTTCAGTGGCTGTTCGCGCGATGACCTCTTCACCAACCATAGCACCCGTTCGATCGAGTCAAGTTACCCGCAAGCCTTATCCAAATTATCGGGTAATAGTCCTCAACGACGATTTCAACACGTTTCAGCACGTTGTGGAATGTCTGACTAAGTACATTCCAGGCATGACGAGCGATCGAGCTTGGAAACTCGCCGACCAAATCCACAACGAAGGCCAGGCCACCGTCTGGGTTGGCCCGCAAGAGCAAGCAGAACTTTATCATATGCAATTGAGCCGTGCTGGGCTGACAATGGCTCCCCTAGAGTCTACTTAACTGCTATTGGCAATCCTGGACGCATTTTAACCAAAATCTCTCCTGGGCTAGCCGTGCGATGAAAGCAATCTCAGCCTCAAAGAGATTGCTTTCATCGTATTGCACCTCAGACAAGGAATCTTGGTGTTGGTGCTGATTTACCAACTCAAATTGTTGATATTTTAGGATTTACACGCGCGGGTGAGAAACCCGGTTTCTTCTTAAATACTGCGCTTCCACACCAATATTTCTCGCACAAACCGGGTTTAGAAGAGCGTTTAGTGTATTTATCTACTTAATTTTTTAAGACCACACTTTGGTTAATACATATAGCCTTTCTTAGAAAGATGAGGTATGACTATAAATGGAGTTTTTAATGCGACCTCGCTTACTATATAATAAATATAAGAGCGCTCGCATCCCAACAACGTACCTCACTTTTTTGAGAACCACTATAGATCTACAGGCTGATTTAAACCCAGAACTTATTGGAGTCCGCTTAGCTAAATTTGAAACCTGCCAAAATGGCAACATGACTCTATCTTGATGATTTAGATTATTGGAAAAGGTGAATAATCTTGCAATCACTTAGGAATGAGAATTAAATAACTTACAAATTGATGGTTTTTGTGGGATGGGCGTCCCGCCCGTCCTCTCATGACTGGCGGGACGCCCATCCCACAAATATGTATAAATTATTTAATTCGCGATGCTTATTGGGCTGGAATTGCCAAAGTCCTTTGAATCAAATTTTCGGACGGGTTCGTCTGTCCATCCCACAAGAAAAAAAAATTGTGGATGGGCTGGCGAACCCGTCCTAGCTATTTTTGCAACAAGTCTATTATCGCAGTTGACGATCGCCCGCGAGCACTCTCAATCAGGCGATCGCGCTCACATCTCAAATCTTGAACCGAAGCGACCCGAATCTGTTACAATTTTCAACATAGCCAGAACATCACACTCGCCGGAACTCACTTGCATAGGGATATAAGCCCCGACTTAAGTCGTGGAGAACCGAAAAAATAGATATTTAGTTGAATATCCCAGATTCATCTGTAGAGTCAATCTAAAATCTAAAATCTCAATTCGATGACACCGGAGTCAATCTAAAATCTAAAATCTAAAATCTAAAATCGACCGATGGAAACCCTGCAAACCCAACTTTATCAACTCGCACAATTTGCTAATAATTTAGTCAACACTCAACTGACACACCTGAGTTTAGTCAGTGTCGGAGTGATTTTTCTGGCAGGGTTGCTAACGAGCTTGACGCCCTGTATGCTTTCCATGTTGCCGATCACGATCGGCTACATCGGCGGATACGAAGCAAAAAGCCGCCTGCAAGCTGCTGCCCAGTCGGCATGGTTTGCCCTGGGATTGGCGACAACTCTTGCGGGTTTAGGCATTGTAGCATCATTTGCTGGTCAAGTTTATGGCAAAATTGGTCTGGGTTTGCCGATCGTTGTCAGCATCATCGCGATTTTAATGGGGCTGAATTTACTGGAAGCCTTACCCTTACAAATGCCGTCTTTTGACGCTGTGGGCTGGGTTCCGAAAGATTTGCCTGCGGGCGTGCGATCGTACTTATTAGGCTTAACTTTTGGTTTAGTAGCTTCTCCGTGCAGCACGCCGGTTTTAGCTACCCTTTTAGCTTGGGTTTCCAAAACTGGAGATCTAGTTTTAGGCGGTGTGTTGCTGCTGTTTTACGCTGCGGGCTACGTGGCTCCGCTGATTGTAGCAGGTACTTTTACCGCGAGCATTAAAAAGTTGTTAGAATTGCGCCGTTGGTCGAGTTGGATTACGCCTGTTAGTGGCGTTTTATTAGTAGGATTTGGCGTGTTTTCTCTGCTTTCCCGCATTCTTCCCGCCTAAAATTCGCAGTAAAATTCGTAGTAAGGTTCGTAGTAAGGACTTCAGTCCTTTAAGAATTACCGAAAACAATACAAAATTGAAGGATACAGAGAATTAATTAATTGTGATTGGTAGTGTGTTACCCAATTACCAATTACCAATTACCAATTACCAATTACCAATTACCAATTACCAATTACCAATTACCAATGATATCAAAAGAAGTATTTCTATCTAAAATATCAGACTGGGCGACTGCGCCTCTAAAGTTTTTCAAGCGAGAACTTTTGCCAGTGCTGGCAGATTTGCGGCTGGCAATTATCTTGCTGCTGGCGATCGCATTTTTCAGCATTTCCGGCACCATCATCGAACAAGGTCAATCTGTAGAATTTTACCAATCCAACTATCCAGAACACCCGGCTTTGTTCGGCTTCCTAACTTGGAAAGTTGTGCTAATTGCAGGACTTGACCACGTATACCGCACTTGGTGGTTTTTGTCAATCCTAATTTTGTTCGGCAGCAGCTTGACAGCTTGCACTTTTACCCGACAATTTCCGGCACTAAAAGCCGCCCGCCGCTGGAAATTTTATGCAGAACCGAAGCAGTTTGAAAAATTAGCTCTCAGTGCGGAATTAGAAACAACTTCTTTAAGTTCGTTAGAACAACTTTTGCAGCAAAAAAATTACCGCATATTTCGAGAAGGTGAAAAAGTTTATGCTCGCAAGGGCATAATTGGTAAAATCGGCCCGATTATTGTTCACGCGAGTATGCTAATTATTTTAGCTGGGTCGATGTTTGGCTCGATGACTGGATTTATGGGTCAAGAATTGGTTCCTAGCGGTGAAACGTTTCGGGTGCAGAATATCACTGATGCTGGGCCTTGGGCGGGGCCACAAATACCGAAGGATTGGTCGGTGCGTGTGAATCGGTTCTGGATCGATTATAGTCCGAGCGGGGCGATCGACCAATTTTACTCGGATCTGTCAGTTTTGGACAAAACAGGCCAAGAGGTCGATCGGAAAACCATTCACGTTAACGAGCCCCTCAGATACCGGGGAGTAACCTTTTATCAAGCAGATTGGAGCCTAGCCGCTGTCCGAGTTCGCCTCAACAAAAGCCCGGTTTTACAATTGCCAATGGCTCAGTTAGATACCCAAGGTAAAGGCCGAATTTGGGGTGCTTGGATTCCGACAAAACCAGATTTGAGTGCAGGAGTTTCTCTGCTAGCAAAGGACTTGCAAGGTACAATGTTAGTCTACGGTACTGATGGCAAATTGTTAACTACAGTTCGCGCCGGTACAGCGGTGGAAGTTAACGGAGTGATGCTGGCAATTGATGAAGTTGTTGGCAGCACGGGATTGCAAATTAAAGCCGATCCAGGAATTCCGCTCGTTTATACTGGCTTTGGGTTGCTAATGCTCAGCGTGATGATGAGCTATCTGTCTCACTCGCAGATTTGGGCTTTGGAAAAAAATGGCAAGCTATACGTCGGCGGGCGCACTAATCGCGCTCAGGTGATATTTGAACGAGAAGTTGTGGAGATTTTGGACAAGTTGGCAGAATTGAAAACAGCAGAGACCAAAAGTGCGATTACTGAGACTTCTCTAGCTAATTAAAACTAATTGTAGGGTGGGCAATGCCCATCTTACATCCGGGTAAAAACGATAATTAAACAGGAAATAAAGGTGATAAAAAGGATTGAATTCAGTCAACACGCCTTACTAAAAATAGAAATTCTAGAAAGTCGCGGGGTGACAATATCAACAGATTTGATTTCGGAAACTATTAGAACTCCTAGTAAGTTAGAATCAAGTGGTGAAGGAAAGTTTATTTGTCAACAAAGATTGAATGGACTTGTCCTGAGAGTGGTTTACCAAGAATATAATGATAAAATTTTAGTAATTACTGCTTATCCGGGTAAGAGGTCAAGATATGAAAAAGATTAGATACAGCCAAGATGTAGATGCGATGCTGATCGAAATTTCCGATAGCCCGATCGCCTATGCCGAAGATGAAGGGCAAATGATTCTGCACTATTCTAGCAGCGGAGAACTGGTATTGATCGAAATATTAGATGTGAAACAATTTATCTCCTTAGAATCTCTCTCCGAAGCAATTAAGTAGGGTGTTCTACTCTAGCGTTATTTTCGAGCCAAACCAACAATCTCACTGACGCACCGAAAGCAAAAAACGGTGCGTCAGAATCATGCTTTCGGTGCTGATTGAGAATCTCAAGGACGCCCCTACCGCAATCAGTACCAGCCGCAGAAGACTCAACCTTCTACTTCTCGTGCCGCACCTCAACCACAGTGTGCACGTTCCCCCGTGGCAGAAAATCGCCCTTAATCGTCACTTCCAGCGGCGCGCAAGCTGCGACAAAATCATCTAAAATTTGATTGATCGATTCTTCGTGAGAAATGTAGCGATCGCGATAACTGTTAACGTAGAGCTTCAGCGCCTTCAACTCGACCACCCGCTCGTCGGGCACGTAAGTAACGTGAATCGCCGCAAAATCGGGATAGCCTGAAAACGGACACTTGCAAGTAAACTCCGGCAAAGTAATGTTAATCGTATAGCGCCGCCCGACTCGCGGGTTCGGGAAAGTAATTAACTCTCCTTCCAAAATCTCGCGTTCGCCGTATTTCATTTCCTCGGTACTTGACTTTTGCGACATACTTTGTGCAGTTGGGTGGTTGTTCATAGCGATCGACTGAAAACTTCTAAGATTTAATTAAACTCACTCTCAAAATCTGTAACAAATATCTTGACGAATTGTGTTGCGATCGATCTAATTGCAAATACTCTCAGGCTAAACTTAAAAAAGTTCACCCTCGCCATCTACAATTATGCAAAATACTACCTTATCTGACAATACGAACCCTGAAAACTCAAATAGTTACTCTCCATCGGTACCGATTTCCCTCTATCGAGAAGTCACGGCGGAATTGCAAGCAGCCCAAGCAATGCTCGACTCCCTCAAAACCCACAACCAGCAATTAGTTCAACAAAATCAACAACTGCGGCGAGAAGTAGAAACAGTAGTTCAAGTATCCCAGCAGCTACAACAAGTAGTCAACTCGGCTCAGAACGTCACCCAGACTGGGATGCCTCAAATGCCCTCAGTCAAATTCAATTTCAGCGTTGAACCGGAGCCCCCAGCACCTGTAACCTCGCGGACTAGCTCTGCCGTACCTCAACCACCTCAGAAAGTGGCTTTCCCCTTCCCTCTACCGGAGCCAACAGCCCCTCCCATGCCGGATACACTGCCAGAAAAATTATTTGCAGAGGTGCCGGAAACTCCTTACCGCATTCGATCTCAACCCAAAAAAGCCTCAGACTTAAGTGGATTGTGGTTGGCGATCGCCATTTTTCTGATTGTTATTGCTGCCTTCGGTGCAGGTTATTTAGTTGTTCGCCCTTTGTTAAAGGGAAAGTGACACTCCGCGTCCTAAACGCGTGGGGATTCTTGGTTCCGGCGTTGCTTAATCAGGGTATGAAAAAAAATAAGTTAAAAATCCCCAAGCTTTGTCGATAGTGGTTTCTATGACTGGCATATTTAGCCTTTCATACCGTAAATCAGCAACGCCACAAAAGATTTTGAAAGCCGCCCTAGAACGGCGGGACTTTAGACCCAATTCTTCGGTAAATTTCAACAAGAATCCCACGGCTCGAACCGTGGGATTTTAACGAAAACCTAGCATAAAATATTCAAAGTTACGCTAATTGGCTATCATCCTCTGGCTGCACTCGTTTCTACTAAACGAGGTGCATACTGCTCTTCACAAGCAGAACCTAGAATGCCCACCCCGGGCTCGAAACCGCGCGTGAACTCAGTGAGTTTTACCTGTTTAGCTTCCAAAGCTGTCTGTAGCACCTTCATGGCTCGGTGAGGGTCGCCGGCTCCGCAGAAAAATAAGTCTGCTGCAAAATAACCGTGTTCAGGCCAAGTATGGATTGCTATATGAGACTCTGCCAAAGTTGCAGTAGCCGTCACTCCGTGAGGACTAAACTGGTGTACGCACAAATCGATGAGAGTAGCTCCTCCGGCTTCGATCGCATCGAGTATGGCGCGGCGGATACGTTCAGGATCGTTGAGGAGGTCTCCAGGAGACTCCCAAGCATCAGCGACCAGATGGGTTCCCAATTGTTTCATTCTGCGGGGTTTTACCTCTAACTCACAATGTCTCAAACCTTTTGACAATAGCACGGATTCTAGAAATTTTCAAGTAAATTACCAAAAAAATTCCAAAAAATAGTTGCGAGGGCCCTCGCAACTATTTTTTGGGGCGCTTTGTCGCCAGTCAAACGCCGGTGCGAGATCTCGCACCGGCGAGTAGCGCGCCACTGCAAAAAAGCGACGTAACGTAAGTGAAGCTTTTTGACTTGAGGCGCGATCGCTAGCCTGCTCGCAACTGACAATCAACACGCTACCGGACATCCGATCAATCGCGGCTGTGAGTAGCCCCATTCGGCAAAATAGCCCCGCTCAAAGCCGCTTGGTTCAAATTAGCAACATTCAAGCTAGCCCCAATCAAATTAGCCTCCGACAAATTAGTTCCTGTCAAATTTGCCCCTGTCAAAGAACTCAGCAGCAAACCCGCTCCCGACAAATTGGCGTGACTCAAATTCGCTCCCCGCAAATCTGCTTCCAGCAAGCTAGCACCCGATAAATTTGCACCGCTCAAATCAGCTCCCCTGAGAGAAGCTTTGTTCAAATTCGCAGCCCTCAAATCAGCATTATGCAGAATTAAACCATTCAAATTAGCTTTACTCAAATTAGCGCCTTGCAAGTCAGCACCGCTCAAATTAGAACCATTTAAATTAGCTCCTTTCAAGTCAGCACCGCTCAAGTCAGCACCGCTCAAATTAGCAGCACAAATACAAGCCTCCCGCAGACTTGCTTCGCTCAAAATCGCCCCAACCAAATTGACACCGCTGAGATTTCCGCGATTGAGATAAGCCCGAATTAGATTTGCACCGCTCAGGTTTGCTCCGTTCAAATCTACTTCGCTCATAATTGCTCTAGTCAGATTTGCTCTGCTTAAATCAACCCCGCTCATAATTGCTCGGCTCAGCGTCGCCCCGCTCAAATTAGCCTCAATTAGTTTCGAGCCACTTAGCAAACAAGCTCCGACTAAACTCGCTCCAGTCATCACAGCTTTGCTCAAGTCAGCGCGAGACAATATTGCTCCGCTGAGATTTGCTCCGCTAAAATCGGCTCCGATCGCCACAGTTCCCGTTAAACTACAACTGCCTAGGTTCGCTTCAATTAATTTCGCCTTAGATAAATTAGCCCCGCTCAAGTCGGCACCATTTAAATTAGCTCCTATTAGTTTACTTCTAATTAAGTTGGCCCCTTTCAAATTAGTGCTGCTCAAATTAGTTCGACTGAGATTAGATTCAATCAAATGAGCGGCAATGAGGTTGGCTCCTCGAAAATCTCGTTCCCCGTTTCTATGTCTAGTTACAAGTTCATCGGCACTTAAAATCTCAGTGAAATTCATAAAAAAATTGAGTGAGTTTCCTTAATTTCTCGATGTTCAATGTTGTCTGAAAGTTTGTATGCTCGTGTTTGCTAGTCAGTTCTTAAACCAATACTGCCGCAGTAATAATTATCAAAACTGGTTGATTTCTAGCATCACCCTGATAATTTACGTAGAACTCACGAAAAGCCACCCGGTTTTTCGTAAAAGTAGGGCTTGGCTAGGGGCATTTATGAAGAAACCGAGTTTCTCGCTTCCGCCTGTAAGTCTTATGCTGCTAAGAGTTAGTTGCGGCTGATGTTAGTTGTTAATTGTTAGTTGTATTTATACTAACTGCTAATCACTAACTATTAACTACTAACTATTTACAAAATATCGATAAATCGATAAGTTGTCGATCGCATATTTTTGGGGTTCTTGCTGGCGGCACCCGCGCCACATTCACAGCCCACAAATTGCTGGTACAGGGGAGCAAATCTATTCTATTAGTTCCCGAAAGAAATAAGGACTCGAAGCTTCAACTCCGAATATCTTTTAGTTTTTGCCTTCTTTCTTCGATCGCCCATGAAAGCAGAGCCCGGTCAGCTCAGCTAGTGTCACCTCCCCCCACTGTGCTCAATGCAGCGTGAAATCGAACAGGAAGGCTGTTTCGCTCGCCTGGCCGATCGAGTCCCAGGCGAAACCAGCAATAGGCTGCCATGGGCCTGAGATTTCGCCAAAAAAAGCGCCGCGAGCCGTTCCCGTACTCCCGCGCTGCTGTGCTTGTTGTTAATGTTTACTCGATCCATGAGCGCTTGCGCTTCTAATTAACAGAACGCCCGACACCAGACGCGCTCCCGGACATAAAAGCTGTTCCTGGGCTGGAAAAAATGCTTCGCTGAGGCATTCCCAGAAAAACTATATTCCTTTAGCCGGTCTTGCCAAAGGCAATTGGGCTGCTACAGCCAACCAATGACCAGCCTAAGTCTTGCCCCAAGGCGACGACAATAATTATTCTAATAATTGCCGACCACCGCAGGCCGTACTCGGCGCGCGGGACTGGCTACTTCACCTGATATAATTTGCTGAAATTAGCCACCCCATAATTAAAGATAGTCGCTCTTTGACTAACGGGGCAATCTCTGCTGCAATTTTAGTCATCCAATTTGATAATACTCCAGGGTTTGCAACCCTTGCAGTAGTGAGTGTTACAGACTCACAAATCGCTGCGGATTTAGAGTGTAAAAATTTATAGAGCCGATCGACCAGCCGACCCAAAGCCCAGCTCGCACTCTCAAAATTCAACTTTTGCTTGGTCGCTTTTTTGAGGTTTCCCGAACAAAACAAAAGCCGGCTTTCACAGAAAAAGCCGACTTTTGAGAGAATTTTACCCGCATTCGGCTAAACGCCTGCGCCCTAAACAATCCGAGTGCGCCAGTGCGATCGTCCCAGCCGTCGGTAGAAATAATAGACATCTCCAATAATTATTGTGGAACAGGCATCTTGCCTGTTCCAGACTTGCTTTTTTGGAGAGATCTAATACCCAAACAAAGTCTGAAGGATCAAACCCGACGCTTGCCAGCAACGCCCTGATTGGGGTCGTAAATACCAGGCGTAGTATCAGCGCCGGGAGTGCCGGGAGTGCCGTAATCTGCCCGAGCGGTATCCACGCTGGGAGAGTCGTAGGTGTTCCAATCCTGAATGCCTCCGCGGCTCAGAACAGCCCCAGCTTTAGCGACTTCTGCTTCGCTGCCGTCAACCAGTACCAAGTAATCTCCCCTCGCCACTCGATCGTTATAAGCTCTGGCTTCCTCTTCAGGAATTCCCAAACCGACTAAAGCTCCGATCAAGCTACCCGCAGCCGCACCCAAAGCAGTACCTGCTAGCGTAGTGGCGATCGCCGTAGCCGAGGCTCCAGCCAGCATAATCGGCCCGATACCCGGAATTGCCACCAAGCCGAGACCTACCAACAAGCCAGTCAAACCGCCCAGGGTTCCGCCTGTGAGCGCACCCTTAGTCGCCCCTTCATCGGCCTTGTTGTCTGCGCTGTCGTGCACGTCAATGCCTGCGATATCCCCTTTAGAATCGCCATCCTTAGCAATGACCGAAACCCGATCCATGTCGAAACCCCCTGTTCTCAGTTCTCCCAGCGCGTGTTCAGTCTCGCGGCGAGTGGAAAACACGCCCACAGCGCGCTTGTGGCGACCCATCGATCTGCGGCCGGTGTCTGTAGGCACATCGTAAATGCCCCAATCCTGAATGCCCCGCACGCTCATAATTCCTTCGGCGGTGGCCAACTCAGCATCCGTTCCTTCTACGAATACCAAATATTCTCCGCGCGAGAGGCGATCGTTATAAACCTGAGCTTTGGCTTCGGGAACACCCAAACCGACCAAACCGCCGACCAAACCGCCCGCAGCAGCCCCGATCGCGCCTCCGACTACAGTATCAGCAAGCAGAGTGGCGATCGCGCCCCCCGCCATCACCGGGCCAACTCCCGGAATCGCCAGCGCCCCAATACTTCCGAGCAACCCAATCAAACCGCCCGTCACGACTCCCGCTGTCGCGCCTGCTTTTACGCCGCCGCCGACTTTCTCGTCGGTACTCTTACCAGCGGTAGCGCCCGCAATTTCGCTGCGATCGAGATTTTCTCCAACTACCGAAACCTGATTCATCGGAAACCCGGTACTTTGCAGTTCGAGCAAAGCTAGTTCCGTATCGCGGTAATTAGAAAACGATCCTACAGCCCGTTTGTGTTGACCTAAAGCCATTTCTTTTCTCCTTCAAAAAATACTGTTTTTACACAACTACAGAATTTACGATCTGCTTGCTGCAATCAATCACATTTAGTCATTTTTCCCAACATTTTTCATCGGTCGCTGGGAATAAACTCCGTCTCTATCTTTCGACCTGTTTTCTCTAATTATCAGGTCTTGGCAATCAGAAATTTGGAAGAAAAAATTGCGGGTATTAGGCGAGTTTTGAGTTTGACTTTAGAGTACCTGCTTAAACTCTATAAATTAAAACCCCGCTACCCGGAAGAGTCACCTAAGCGTTACGATCCGCTTTGAAAAAAATTTTATAATTCCCAACTTTCCTTCTTCCTTCTTCCTTCTTCCTTCTTCCTTCTTCCTTCTTCCTTCTTCCTTCTAATTTATTACTTGGTAGGCGATGCGGCGGGTGCAGCGGGGGCGACAACAGCCGTAACATTCACGCTTTTGACACCCTTAATTTCTTTAGCTAGCGGCTCTATTTTAGCTAAATCAGTTTGATTCGGAACTGTGCCACCTACGGTAACAGCCCCGTCTTTTGCCTCAACAGTGAGCGCACCTTTAGTAATGTTCACTTCCAACTTAGAACGAACTTCACTTTTCAGGTCGCCATCGGCTCTGCTTGCATCGCCACCAGTCACGTTGTTGCGCTGTTCTCTGGCTCTGATATCAGAATTTGCTTGGGCTTTGCGAACATCGCTAGTTGCGTCGGACTGAGTTTTTTGAACATTCTCGGCTGGGGGCGGGCTCTTGACATTTTCTGTGGTAGAATTAGGAGCATCGGCGCTAGTTTTAGCCCCCTCAGTGCAAGCAGCAGCTCCAAATAATAGGAGACCGCTGATGAGAATTGGTGTTAGTTTATTCATAATATGTTAATACCCTCCGGGTAAGCTGTCGATGAGTGAGACTTCGTTGAGTGAGATTAAGCCACACAGAATTTTAGCTGCTGCTTTCTGCTCTCTAAAAAGCCTTATATCAAACATATATAATTGAGCAATCCGCTACATCGCTCTACAGGTGTAAAATTTACCTCTGTCTTTAGATAGAGTACAAAAAAGAAAATAAGGTCTTAGAGTATTTTAGATTTTAAATTTTAGATCCTAGATTCTAGATTTTAGATTATAAATTTTAGATTTTAGATTTTAGATTTTAGATTTCGGCGCGAGCGCTTGTCGGAGTGTCGAAGGATTTGCGATTGGGGATGAGTTACTGAATATGGGTTTGAAGCTTCTAAGCCAGTTGCATTCTTTTTTCAAACTGGTATTAGATTAAATTTAACTTAATTATTCCGGGACGCACTATTCATCATCAATCAGGTTGATTCCGAGATTTTTAGTTACCAAACCTAAAATTTTCAGAAACACCAAGTTGAAAAACGTAAGTTTTATTAATAGATTCGATCGCCACTCAAAACTAATTTTTTCTGATTACCAATTACCAATTACCAATTACCAATTACCAATTTTACCAATTACCAATTACCAATTACCAATTACCAATTACCAATTACCAATTACCAATTACCAATTACCAATTACCAATTACCAATTACCAATTACCAATGACTAATGACTGATGACTGATGACCGATCGCTGACATCCGTTGCCGAACTTCCTGCTTCAATACAAACGAAAAGAGTCGAGAAATTTTTGAGCATTTTCTGGCTCTGGAGTAGTAGCAACCAGCCCGTAAACGCGCTTTTCGACCAAAAAAACTTGACCGACACCTATAGGTTCCTTGGGAGAAAGTGGCTGAAACTCAAACTCTTTTCCCGGGTAGCCGCCCAGGGAAATATCACGCACTTGCAGCAATTTAGCATTTGCAGCCACGACAAAAAAATTTACTGCATTATTTAAAGTAATTTTGATATTCTTGTTGCTAGTCCGAAAATCTAGGTCAAAATATTGAAGTAAATAAGTTTCTTTGTTTTTTAAGATCGACCTGTATGTATGAGTGGTAATTTGAGTTGAAAAAGTTTCAGTATTAATTTTGGGATTTCCCGGCATATCGATCGCAAACTGACCCATTGCCGAGCAAAACGGCTGCCACTCCGGCTGAGGAAGTGGCGCCCGCAGCGGGGCTGCTTCAGCTTTTGCGGGACTGCCAAACTTGACGGCCGAAACAAGTAACGTAGCAGTAACTAGGATTATATGCAGAAATTTCATTTGGGTAAAAATTATATTTGTCCGATCTGCGCTAGCCTAGAAATATATCCGCAAACGAGGGATTTATGCTGAATATTATACGTACTCAACGGCGAGGCAACTCGATCGGCCCAACCAAAACCAGTAAAACTAATAAAACCAATATACTCGCTACTGCAAAGACTTGGCTGGCTATCAGTCTGCTGGTTTCTGTGACAGCTTGTGCAAACAGCCCCAACAGCAAAGCCCTCGAAGAATCGGTAGCCGCCGATCCGAAATTAACCGAAACTCCGCTTCCCGTCCCTGTTGCTCCCCCAGCGACAGCAGTTGAAACCAGCACAACCGCCAAACTTCCTGCCGATTTCCCGACAGAGATTCCACTCTATCCTAATGCTCAGTTAATCGAAGTTGGTGCGCCCAGCGATGGACAGTCAAAAAACGTGCGGCTGCGCTGGGAAAGCACAGATCCGGTTAATTCGGTTCAGAACTTTTATCAGACAGAATTTGGGCGCAGGAATTGGCAAATAGTCAGCCGCCCAACCGCCGAAGGACAAGGTTCTTTGGTAGCAACCCGAGATAAATTGCGGGTAACAGTGTCGCTTTCTGGGACTCAAAAAGTAGGAGGTTCTACAGAATTTGCGATCGACTACAGCAAAGAGGGCCCAGAAATAGCAGCCAGTCCCCAACCTAACAATTCCGAGTCTAGCCCATCTCCAACCGCTTCACCAAGTCCATCAAATTCAGAAGGAACTACTCCAACCCCATCCGCCTCGCCAAAATCAGAAAAAGTTAGCCAACTAGACACCAAAATTCCTCAACAGTTGCAGCAGTACGTGGCAGATTTGGCTCAGTTAGAAGCACTGAAAGTGCGATCTAAAAGCGGTGCCAATTTAGAAACTGGCAACAGTTTACCCGAACCCAACAAAATTGTCACCCGCCGCGAATACGCCCGCTGGTTAGTAGCAGCAAACAATCAGATTTATGCCAGCCGTCAAGCCAAACAAATTAGATTAGCAGTAGAATCTAGCGAACCGGCCTTTTCTGACATACCCAAAACAGATCCAGATTTTGCAGCAATTCAAGGTTTAGCAGAAGCCGGTTTAATTCCGAGTTCGCTTTCTGGAGAAACGAAAGATATGAAATTTCGTCCGGATGCACCTTTAACCCGCGAAACAATGATTCTCTGGAAAGTACCATTAGATACTCGTCAAGTTTTGCCCACAGCCAACATTGAGGGAGTCAAAGAAAAATGGGGTTTTCAAGACGCTTCTAAGATTGATTCCCAGGCGTCGCGGGCAGTTTTAGCTGATTTCAACAATGGAGATTTGGCGAATATTCGTCGGGTTTTTGGTTTTACTACTCTCTTTCAGCCGAAGAAATCCGTGACTCGCGCCGAAGCTGCTGCAAGTTTGTGGTATTTTGGCATTCAAGATCAGGGATTGTCGGCTAAAGATGCTCTGCAAGCCAAGTCTCAACCAGCCCAGTAGAGTTGTTTGGGATGCTTAAAAATTTTGCACAAAGCATCAACTTAAACAAAAAAAGGTTCGTAGTGAGGACTTAAGTCCTTCTTTTGCTGAGGACTGAAGTCCTCACTACAGGTTCGTAGTGAGGACTTAAGTCCTTCTTTTGCTGAGGACTGAAGTCCTCACTAAAAACCTGTTAGATTATCATCCTGACTCTGGTAGAAAAGTCTCGCTACTTTAATTTCTCTGCCCGAGTCACCGCCACAAATCCTTGCAAACGCCATAAATCATACATCTGCCTCTCTGTGCGCGGTGCGCGCGCTACGGGATAGATGTTTTCTATTACTCTTGCTTAGTCTTAATTTCTGTATCCTGCCAGACAAGCGCTGCATTTGGCTGGCAAACTTTGTACATATTTTAACTAACACTTGGAAAAACTCTCAGTAGAATTCCGGATGGGGTAACGGACGTAAGGATAAATGAAAAAGAGTGTTTGAGTCTGGGAGAGCGTTTTCTAATGTACGATATTACCCTATTTACCCCGCAAGACATCGCGAAATGCAGTTTAGTGCTGCGCCAGTTCGGTAGAAATTCTGCTAGTATGGAAGCTAGCAGCCAGAAAATTGTCAAGTATATTTACCAACATTTTTGCGATTCGCAAACTGGAGAAAATAGCTGTGTTTTGGTGCGTTTGTTCAAAACTCATCCCTACGGGGAATTAGAAGAATCATTGCAACAATCCGCCCGCCGCTTAATGAATGGCAAATCCCCTGCCGCCGACATGAAATGCTGGACTCTACTAGCAACCGCAGGCATAGAACCGCAGTGGAATTCTCGGCACACAGCAGTAGAAAATACAGCTATTCCCTTAGTTAGCACCGAAGTAGTAGCCAAAATGCCGGCGATTTCGGAAACCATCAGACAGTTCGGTTTAGATATTCCTACAGTCCTCGGCATCGAGGGAGAAAGGTTTCTGCAATTAGAACCAGCAGTATTAAATATTTTTCACGTATCCGAGGCAAAAGGCAGCCCCTTTATTCCGGAACAAGATTCCTTAATTATCCCGTACAAAGTCAAGTCTGTCTTGGCATTTGGGGGACTTTTGCGATCGGGAAGTTTGTTTACTGTAGTCATTTTCCTTAAAGTAAAAATTCCCCATAGCACAGCTCAATTGTTTAAACATTTTGCACTTAGTGTCAAAACGGCTCTGTCTTTGTCTGACGAAAAAGATGTTTTTAATAATTCAAAAACATCGGCAAATATTGTGCAATCTCACAATGCTTACGAAAATCAATTACTGGAAAATCAAATTGCTAGTTTGATTCAATTGCTGGATTTTTCGGAGCAGGAAATGCTCAGGCAAGCAGCTCGTTTTGAACGGATAATTGATAAGTTGCAGCGCGAACTTGCCGATCGCAAAAACAAGGAACAAGCTTTGCAAGCAAGTCAAGAATCATTCAAAGGCATCATCAATACTCCCGAAGATGTTATTGTGCGCGTCGAGGAAAATCAAGGAATGCACAGTTTTAATCAAGGTGAAGAACTGATTTAATCCAAGTTCAGCAGTCCTGGGCGCACTCCGACAAAGAAACCGGGTTTTTCCCTAAATCTGCGAATCACAACAAAGTTTTCTCGAAAAAACCCGGTTTCTGGCTCCCGCGCGTAAGTCCTATTCTGTTAAAATTGGTTTGTAGTTAGGACTTCAGTCCTTCAAAAAGTCTGAGGACTGAAGTCCTAACTACGAACCTTATTTAGGGTTGGGGGTTCGGGATGCTAAGATCGAGCCGTACCATTTATCTATTGGCGTTTGCTTTGTGACCCGAAATCCTAAATTTTCAATAACTTGTCGGGTTTCGGCGTGAGTGTGACCAGACCACAAGTGATATTCTAAAGACAGGTTTTGCACGAGTTGCCAAGAATCTCGGTCTTCAAATAACAGCCATTCTGCACCTTCGCAGTCTACTTTGGCTAAATCGACGCTGCCGCCAATGCGATCGATCGCCCTTTTCAACGATACCATCGGTACATCACCGTTTTCGCTGACGCGCGATCGCGTTTTTCCCGATACTTCCCGAATATCCAGAACTACTCTACCATCTTCGGCTCCCACAGCCTCCATAAAATAGGTAAAATTGGCAATTTCAGATTGATGTTTGAGGTAAATTTCTAAGTTTGGATTAGCTTCGTAGGCGTGAATTACAGCTTGAGGAAATCGATTCCGGGCGGCGATCGGAAATAACCCGACATTCGCCCCGATATCGAGAACTTTCATCAGCGATTCAGATAATTGTTCCACTCCGTAACAGTCATCTAAAAGCACTTCAATAAATTCTCCATCCATGCCTTTCTCCTCCGGCAAGTTTACTTGTTGGCGATTTCCTTGCACAATTAAATTACCGGGCAAATTAAAGCTAGCAACTCTCTTGAATTCTACACCTAACTTTTGGGCGCGGATTTTACGTTGCAAAAGTTGCAGTATTTTATTGACAAGCATAGAAGAATATTAAAAAAAAATCATTTTTATAATAACGCTCTCTGCGCCCTCTGCGCCCTCTGCGGTTCAAAAAAAATCAGATTCACTTCA
This sequence comes from Microcoleus sp. PH2017_09_SFU_O_A, assembly GCF_020738625.1. Classification (NCBI taxonomy): domain Bacteria; kingdom Bacillati; phylum Cyanobacteriota; class Cyanophyceae; order Oscillatoriales; family Microcoleaceae; genus Microcoleus; species Microcoleus sp. PH2017_09_SFU_O_A. The sequence goes on along the minus strand of NZ_JAEQCF010000005.1, from coordinate 153,943 downwards.
GAAAATACGATTCCTACCCAGAAAAAATCTGCTTTAATATATGTCAAAATACGCTCCCAAATCCGGGAATCAAAAATGTTAGAGTTCGATCGCCTATTTCAAACAATCGAAGAATTAGTCATGCTGCACTCACCCAGCGGTGCGGAGTCGGAAATTAACCAGCGGTTGATGGAAAAGTTCGCCGCCCTGGGAGTGAATGCTTGGATCGATCGCGCTGACAATGCGATCGCCCTAATTCCGGGCCGCAATCCCTCCAAGTCGATCGCCATTACCGCCCACAAAGACGAAATTGGCGCCCTAGTTAAAACAATAGGCGAGATCGGCCGCGTTGAAGTCCGCAGATTGGGCGGCGCGTTTCCTTGGGTTTATGGCGAAGGCGTCGTCGATTTATTGGGCGACAAGCAAACAATTAGCGGCATTCTCAGCTTCGGGAGTCGCCACGTTTCTCACGAATCTCCTCAAAAAGCTCAGCAGGAAGATGCTGCTGTCAAGTGGGAAAATGCCTGGATCGAAACCAAGTGTACTACCGAGGAATTAGCCGAGGCCGGAATTCGGCCGGGCACGCGGATGGTGGTAGGAAAGCACCGCAAACAGCCGATTCGCTTGAAGGATTGGATCGCGAGCTACACCCTTGACAACAAGGCTTCTGTGGCGATTTTGCTGGCTCTGGCGGAATATTTGACAGAGCCTGCGGTGAATGTTTATTTGGTGGCGTCGGCGAAGGAGGAGGTTGGGGCGATCGGGGCTTTGTATTTCACGCAGCGCCAGCCGTTGGATGCGCTGATTGCTTTGGAAATTTGCCCGATCGCGCCGGAATACCCGATCGCAGATGGCGAAAACCCGGTGTTGCTGGTTCAGGACGGCTACGGAGTCTACGATGAAGGATTGAACGGCCAATTAGGCGCAGCAGCCGCAGCAGTCGATGTAGAGGTGCAGTTGGCGGTAATTAGCGGTTTTGGAAGCGATGCTTCGATCGCCATGAAGTTCGGCCATGTGGCCCGCGCCGCTTGTTTGGCTTTCCCCACCCAGAACACCCACGGGTTCGAGATTGCTCATCTCGGGGCGATCGGCAATTGCGCCGCCATTCTCAAAGCCTACTGCGAGCAACTTTCGGACGACTAGAAAAAAACTTTCGCAAAGTAGTTGACAAATTCAGAAAGATTAGTTAAGGTAATAAAGGTGCGGAACACAAGCAAACGCAACGAAAAACGCGCCCCCATCGTCTAGAGGCCTAGGACACATCCCTTTCACGGATGCGACGGGGATTCGAATTCCCCTGGGGGTATTGAAAATCTAACTCTGATATCAAAATGATATCTAGCAAGTGGTAAAGGCAACAACCCCAACCCACACGCTAGGTATCATTTTTGCATTTGGTTGGTTGAACTTCCTCTCGTATTGGATAATTGTAAATCCAGACGCGGTTTCAACCGCCCGGTCTTCTTGCTGATTTCATGGAGGTAAGCTAAACTTGTGAATAGACGAGATTTACAAAACATCGCACTCACTCGACTTAAAGAAGTAGAAGTGCTGCTCGAAAATCGTCAATACTCTGGTGCTTACTATCTCAGCGGTTATGTTGTTGAATGCGCTTTAAAAGCTTGCATCGCAAAACAAACGCGGAAATTCGACTTTCCTGACAAAAAAACTGTTTTCGACAGTTACACCCACGATTTAGAAAAACTTGTTAAAGTTGCTAAACTTGATTCCGAATTAAAAACTCTGCTAAAAGATGTAGAGTTTTTAACTGCATGGGTAGTTCTTAAAGACTGGTCAGAAGAAAGCCGTTACCAAAAACATGACCGACAAAAAGCCCTCGATATTTACTCAGCAATTACCGACAGCAATCACGGAATTTTACAATGGGTACAGCAACATTGGTAAGTCAAGAAATAGCAGAAGGTCAAAGACTAATAGACGCTCTTAATGCAGCAGGTGTATCAGTTGATTCTGCTCTCTGGTTCTACGCACCAGAACCCGAAACCTGGCGATTGATGCTCACATCGCCTTCATATGATAAGAAAGGCCCACTTAAAACTTACCACGAGATACTATCAGTCTTTCGCGAGGTAGAGCCAGAATTGAAAATTGATTGGACAGCCCTTGTCGCAGTCAGTGTCAAAGATGAATTAATTCAGGGATTGCGCGAGTTACAACAACGTTTCAAATCAAGTTTCTCAGGGAGACGGATAACGAATCAAAGCGTCAATCATAGGTACATTGATGATGCTTACATTTATCAAATCAAGTGAATCAACTCTCGATCGAGCTGATATATCATGCAATAATGTTTACTTAATTCGTAGGGTGTGGATCCACGAAAAATTCCTAGCTACCTATCGACAATTTAAGATATCCGCACCTGAACACAATGGTTTTATAAATAAACACAACATTTATTCGGCAGTATTTTTTTGTTGAAATTCAGATCGCGACTGAGGCGGTGCGTGACCAATAATTTTTTGATGGTACCCGCCACGTGATGAATCAATCCCAAATCGAAAATCTAAAATCCTCTCTTCCCCCGAATTTATCCGTGGGGTTAATCTAAAATCTAAAATCTAAAATCTAAAATCGATTGACTGTACATATTTTCCTGGTTTTGATGTAAAGATTTATCGCCGTCACACACCCTACAATTAACTAATCAACTCTAAATTCGAGACTAAATGATGCGTTATGCGATCGTCATTGAAAAAACACCCAATAACTATTCAGCTTATGCGCCAGATTTACCTGGATGTGCAGCCACAGGCGCTACCCTTGCGGAAGTACAGCAGGAAATTAAAGAAGCGATCGAATTTCACTTAGAAGGGTTGCGAGAGGAGGGTTTACCAATTCCCGAACCAACTACTCTCTGTGAGTATCTAGAAGCACGGTAGTAGGACAAAATATTTCATAAATTAAGTCGGCAAAATTCAAGGATAATCTACTCTAAAGAGGATATTGTCGAACACTTCTTCGTCCAACAGTAACAACTATATCATTCCAAATCCGCAAGAGCGACTTTCAAGCAAGCACGAACTTCCTTCCAGTCACGTTCCGACAGATGACCAATTAGAACTAAGTTGGAAGATGGCGGTAGAGTGACAATAAAACTGCGAAAAACCGAAACGACTCGTAAACCTGCTGTGGCCCAATCTTGGAGTATATAATCAGTTATACCTAAAGCAGTTGTCTGTGTAGTCAGTAGTCCAGCTATTACATCGCGGCGGGTTGTGTTATAGGTAACTGATGATAGAATTACCGCCGGACGACGTTTAATGCCAGTGACACCAGGAAAATCTACTGTCACCACATCACCAGGATTAAAAGACACTATTAAATCTCCTCGTTTTCAGGAAAAATGGTGGCCGCATACTGCAAAGAAAATGTAGTCACATCGAGTTTATCTTCTTCAGTCCAAGTCTCGCTTTCATCGACAACCGATAGATTTTGCTGCACCAAATCGTTGAGAATAAGAGTTGCCAAGCGCAGTCTATCCTTTGGTGAAAGGGTAGAAAGAACGCGATCGTAAACTTCTCGAACAGTAGTTGACATAGCAAATCCTCCTGCTGCTTATCTTCTGGAACACTTAGGGCAGGTTGATTAGATTATAGCTTAAAAAATTAATAAATTTATGCTAGAATTGAATTCTAATTTTTAACCCCAGATTCACCTATGCCAACTTTAACTGATATTGGCACTCTCATTATCCGCGATCCGCACCTTCGCGGTGGCATCCCTATTATTGCAGGTACTGCCACATCGGTGCAGCGAATCGTAGTCTTATACAAACAAGGTAATAGTGCTGAGGAAATAGCAGCGGATCTGGATCATCTCACCCTAGCGCAGGTTTATGCTGCACTGACTTATTATCACGCAAATCGACCAGAAATAGAAGCAAATTTAGCGACCCAACAAGCAGAATATGAACGTTTTGCAGCATTAAATCTGCTAAAAATGCAGGAGACAGCATGAGCTGAATTCGTCTTTACTTTAGTGTTTTAAATGAGGACTAAAGTCCTCACTACGAACCTAATTACCAAGTAAGTATATTTATTTTTCGGCTATTCGATCGAGCTTTTCCCTCACTAACAAATCTAGCAAAGAACGCAGCACAAACAAGCCAGCGCATCCCGACACAGCAAAAGCTACGATCGCCCCCGTTTGATATCCGCCCACCAGCAGCACTGCACCCGTCAGCCCCCCAAAACCAGCCATACAGGCAAAAATCAGAGTTTTCAGGGCGAGATTGATGCGTTTCAGGGCGCGATCGCTCTCGATATTGCGGACTCGAATTTGCAACTCCCCATCTTCTATCCGCTGTTCCAAACGCTTGATAAAAACTTGCGATTTACTCGGCTGCTGTAACTTGTAGGTGATAAAATTTCGTGCTTGGAGAGCCAATTCTCCGATCGCACTTCTGCGCCCTTTACTCACCGCAATACTCTTGACAAAAGGCTGAGCGCATGATAGGAAATTGTAGTGAGGGTCGAGAGTTCTAGCAATGCCGTCGAGAGTCGTCAGCGACTTGACAATAAACATCATTTCTGCTGGTAAGCGAAACGGTTGTTGCTCGAACATGATGTACAGTTCGTTCTTGATTTCATTGAATGCTTGAAAGTCGATCGGCTTATCAATAAACTTATCCAACAGAAAAGCAATCAGCCTGCGTACCGGCATCATATCCGGCATCGGCTCCACTAAGCCGATCGCAATTAAAGTATCCAGTACCCGATCGGTATCCTTTCTCAGCACAGCAAAAAAAGTCTTGACCATTTCGTCCTTAGCCAGAGACTTCACTTCTGCCATCATCCCAAAATCGTAAAATATCAAGCTACCATCTTCTGTTACCGCCAAATTTCCCGGATGCGGGTCAGCTTGAAAAAAACCGTCAATTAACAACTGCTTCAAGTAACAGGAAATTCCGAGTTGATTGAGCTTCGTAATATCTACTCCAATCGCCTCTAAACTGATCCTGTCGTCCACCTTAATCCCCGGCGCGTATTCTAAAGTCAGCACTTTTTTAGTCGTGTATTGCCAGTAGACTTTCGGGACAATAATCTGAGGATATTCTTGAAAATTATGGCTGAAGCGATCGGAATTTTTGCCTTCTTGTACGTAGTCAATCTCTTGATATAAAATCTTAAAAAATTCGTGATAAAGAGATTCTAGGTCGTACTTGCGCGTCCCTGGTAAATAGCGATCGCACAAACGCATTACTTGGCGCACCGCCTTGACATCCAAATCGAATAACCTTTCCAAACCCGGACGCTGCACCTTCACAATCACATCTTCCCCGGTGTGCAGCCTCGCTTTGTGCACCTGGCCCAGACTCGCCGCAGCAATGGGCAACGGGTCAAAATCCCGGTACAAAGCGTAAATATCCTTGCCTAACTCTGATTCTACAAGGGCGATCGCCTCTTCGGAACTAAACTCAGGAACCCGATCCTGCAACTGTTCCAACTCCTTCACGTACTCCAGCGGCAGCAAATCCGCGCGAGTGGAGAGAGACTGCCCGATTTTAATAAAAGTCGGGCCCAAATCCAGCAAAGTATTGACCAACCAATGGGCACGAATTCTTCTAGTATGAGCAGACTTATCTTGCAGCAGTCCATCCCACCACAAAAAAAACATAAACTTTGCCGTCGCAGCAAAAACGTCTATTTGTCGTGCCAGCGGCGAATATTTAGAACGTTGCCAACGCAGGAGTTTAGGTGCAGCTTTTGTGAGCATAAGATTCGTCGCGATCTATTGAGGTGCACCGCAACGATTTTAACTGGAAATTGCAGCAAGCGATCGGCTCAGATAGAAATACCCGACAAATAACGGAATTTACTTGCAGCCAAACACCTTCAACAGTTGACAGTTGACCTGGGACAGTTGACAGTTGACCTGGGACAGTTTGAAAGCGAACTCTACCTAGAAGGAAGAGGATTGGAGTAATGAATAGTCTGATTTTAATTTCTCCCTCAAAGACTTGGGGCTTTTAACCAATTCTTTCTGGTCAGTTTATTTCACAGCCAGATGCTTGCGTTTTTGAATCAACAATCCAATTCCAATGCTAAGCCGGGAATTACAGTCCCCTCCGGTACCGGTACGGGTGTCGAGTCGTCGGCTATGCGGTAAACAGCCCCTCTTCCCACGCGAAACTCAGAGAAGTTCCCGCAATCAGACAAACAAATCAAAAAGGATGATTTGGTAAGGTTTGCTATATTTTCTAATCTCCCTATTAACGCAAGTTTTAGCCTGTTCGCTGGCAATTCAGGGCCGCTTCTCAACCGAACTATTATTATAGATTCAACAGTTCCGCTGGAATTTTTGGCAAAGTCAGAGTAAAAGATGTGCGGCACAACTCGTCAGATTCAGAACTTTCTGCCGGACAACTAGACACATCAATAGTACCATTCAAGTGCTGCACTAAAGACTTTACCAGGGCTAGACCCAAACCCGTACCGGCGATCGCTTTGTTGGTAATGCCAGTACCGCGACGGAACTTTTCAAAGATGTGGGGCAAATCAGCATCAGGAATGCCACGCCCGAAATTAGACACACTCAGGACAATATCGCTGGCTACCTCAGACGCCTTGAAAACTACCGTTGTTTCTGAAGTCGAGTATTTTCCAGCATTCGTCAGCAGTTCCAGTAGTACCCGCTTAAGACTGTCCGGGTCGCTTTCCAAGGAAGGGGTAAACTTCGGCACATCCACCTTCAGAGTCAATCCCTTATCCGCCCACTTTTTCTCAAAATCCACAACTAAATCTTTAATTAAAAGGTTGAGATCGATGTTGACTGGATAAAGAGGGAGTGGCTGACGCTCTAATTGCTTGAAGGTTAGCAAATCCTGAACCAGGGCGGCTTCCTTAGCACAATGCTGCTCTAGAATGTCGAGATAATTAGCCCGACTTGCTGATGGCTGTTCGGCCTGTTTGAGCATCAGAATCGCCAGATTCATGATTGTCAAAGGGGTTCGCAACTCGTGACTAACATTGTCGATAAACTCGTCTTTGATCAGCTTCAATTTGCGTAGTTGATCTAGTTGATTGGCAGATTGTTCGTGCAGTTTCTCCTGCACGTTGATACTTTCTTCCAACTCAGCATCTCTTTTTTGGACTTGGGTTTGCACTTCCTTGAATATCTGAGTTTGAATAATCGCCCTGCTCGCTTGAGCGCAGACTGATTCCAGAATTTCTAATTCTTCAGGGTTCCAAGGGCGCGGCTCGGAGTGCTGCAAAACCAAGAACCCTAAGACAATTTCCTGTCTGCTTGCGTGCATGATGGGAATTACCAGCAACCCCCGAATACCTTGGAGTTTCAAGATTTCTGCGGCTCCCTCTTCTTCCTTGTCGATTAATTCGCTGGCGTCAGCAAGGGCGAGAGGTTGGGGTGCGCTCTGGAATGCTTGACCGCACAAATTAGATTCCGACAGCCAAAAAGCGGGAGAGTTATTTTGTTTGGAGTTAGAACTTTTGGATTTGGAATTAGCACTTTTTGCCTGGGTTTTGGGTTTGGCTTTCGAGCTTTGTTTTCCAGAATTTTTTGGTTCTATTGTTAGTTTACCTTCATTTTTGGTTGATGCAGATTCGCCAATTAATACTATTTTTGCTTTGGGAGTTTGATTGACGGAGGCTTTTGTTAAGGGGAAGTCTGTATCTTTGAACAGCAGTATTTGACCTCTATCTACTTGCAAGGTATTGACGGTATTTTCAATAATTTGCTGCAAAAATTGATCGACTTCTGAACTGGTGTCGATCGCAGTAGCCACTGACCTGAGTAGATTTTTGTATTTAGCTTGTTGCTGTAACTGTTCGTTTAAACTGGCAATTTCTTGAGTTTTTTGAATGTGAGCAATCGCGATACCGATCGCCTCTGATGCTGCTTCTAAGCGCTGGCGATCGGTTGCTGACCACTCGTGAGGTTGCAACTTACCAAGAACGATCGTCCCATTTACAGCCCCTCCAAATCGCGCAGGCGCTGCCAAAATTGCCCGACAAGGCAGCGGTGTCACAGGGGAATTGGGCGATGAAGCTGTCAAAGGAGTATCAAGATAGTCGGAGATCCCTACTATCTCGCCGTCTGCTAGCAGGTTTGCGAAAACAGGATGTTCGAGCGATATGCTAGGCGATTCTAATTTTGTGCTTTGGGAGTCTTCGGGTATCTTACTTGCATCCGCAGCGTTTAGCAGATCGCTCTTCTGAAGCCAGCAAGCATTCGGAATTACTACTTTCTGGTCAGCTACAGCAGCAACCAAACAGAAATCTACCCCACAAGCAACCCCCAAAGTTTTTGCTATTTGTAGCAGCAGGATTTCTCGATCGATGTTGGTCGCGAGAATTTGGTAAATTTGCCGCCCGACAAGGGCAGGATCGACCTGGTACTGCATAAGACGATCCAGAAATTTTTGGACTGATACTGGTTCTGCCATTGGTGGTAGATGCAAAGTGCGAGACTCTGAAGGCGATTGGTCGATCGGAGTAAAGTCTTGATTTCCCTGGTAATCGATCATGGCAACGAAGTCTTTCTTTTTTTTAATGATGTTTAAGCAGATTCGTGCTGCATATATAGAACCTATCTTTGACATCCTCCCCGCCTTAGAAGAGCGAGGATTCCCAAGCCTCACGATTTGGGTTTCTGCTTCCTTCCGGATCGGTTTTTCGCACCTGCCTTAACAGATTTACTCTGTTCTGGTCTTACAGTCGCTCCACAGACTGTTACCGCAAGCCCTGCGGCCAGAATATTCTTACTGGCGTTGATGTCTCGGTCATGGTGTGACCCGCAATTAGGACACTTCCACTCCCGAACATTTAACGGCAGTTTTTCAACAATATATCCGCACTCAAAACACCGTTTTGAACTCGGGAACCATCGGTCAATCTTGATTAAAGTGCGACCGTACCAATTGCACTTGTATTCAAGTTGCCTGACCAATTCACCCCAACTTGCGTCGCTGATGGCAAGAGCCAGTTTTCGATTTTTTACCATGTTCTTCACAGCTAAATTTTCTACGGCGATGGTTTGGTTTTCACGCACCAACCGCGTTGTTAACTTGTGAAGATTATCTTTCCTTGCATCGGCAATTTCTTGATGCACTCTCCCTACTTTCAGCCTTGCTTTGTGTCGGTTATTTGACCCCTTCTGTTTTCGACTTAAAGCTTTCTGCGCTCTTCTAAGTTGGCGATATTTTGCCTTAAATCCTTTGGGGTTGACAATTTTTTCGCCTGTGCTCAGTGCCAGCAAACTGGTAATTCCCAAGTCAATACCGATTTGGTTGTCTGACTCGTCGGGTAATGTTTCAATTTCCACATTTACCAACAAAGAAACTGACCACCTACCAGATGGTGCCAGCTTTACCGTAATCGTTGATGGTCGGCAACCGTCCGGTAGTGTTCGACTCCAACGAATAGGTAAGGGGTCAACAGACTTGGCTAAGTAAACTTGTCCGTCCTTGAACTTAAATGCCGACGCAGCAAATTGCGCGCTGCCACCGTTGCGTTTTTTCTTGAAATTGGGATATTTTGCTCGCCCGTCAAAGAAGTTATTGTAAGCAGTTTGCAAATGTCGCAAGCACTGCTGCAACGGTACTGAAGAAACTTCATTTAGGAATTCTAATTCAAGAGTTTTCTTCCAGGAAGTTAGCATACTTGAAGTCTCAGTATATGCTACCCGTTTTTGTTCTTCATACCAAGCTTGAGTCTTTGCAGCTAAGGCACGGTTGTAGACCAAACGAACACAACCTATCGTGCGTCGCAACAGGCTTTCCTGTTCTGGCGTTGGGTAGAATCGATAGCTGAAGGCTTTGAGTGTCATGTTTCCAGTTTCACACCTCAATCGTAAGCTGCCTGTAAAATCTTGTAAAGCCGTCGTAGAACGACGGGTTTTCAACCCAGTTTTCTGATAACAGTCGGTTGGACTGTTATGAGCCTGCTTTCTGCGTTGGCGCAGCCCGTCGGCGGGTAACTAAATCTTTAAAAGACTTACTCAGATCCGACCGAGTTCTATTTTGCTGTTTTCTACCCTTGGATCTGTACGGGATGAACTTTAGCATCCTTGACCAGATGAGGATAAATCCCATTCCCACTAATTTGAACTGTTCTGAGAATGAATTTATTTTTGAGACTGCTTTGTGAGACCCCTCTCCTGATTCTGTGATGTTTCTTATTTAAGTTTGTGATCCTGATAAAATTTTATTGTGATATAAATCATGCGATCGAGTGACGCCGATCGCAAAAAATAAAAAATAAAAAATCCTCCCTCAGGATCGATCTGAGAGTTACGAAGTTTTTGCTCGACTACTCATCGATCGCAAGTTCTAGAAACGCGCTTGCTAGTTCTATTGTTAAATTTATCCGACTTCCCTGCTTACTTATTTTGTGCTTCCTGTTGGGCTCGATCGCTATTTTGGCGATAAAGTACCGTCCGGTTAACAGCCGTTGCAGAGCGGGGATGATTTGGGGATACGGCGGCCATCAAATCCGAAGCTTGCTGCCACTTAGCGGCCACTACTAACCAATTTTCGCGAGATTGAGCGGTTTTGCCCTGGGTGGCTGCTTGCTCTGCCACCCGCACTGCTTGGGAAAAAGAGTCAACAGCAGAATTAGGATTTTCCTTAGAAGTTTTGACAGCAGGTGTTGCTTCTGAGGAACTGGGACTGGCAACTGCTTGGGTGGTGGCGGCTGTGCTGTTTGGCACTGGGGAATTGAGTCCTTTGTAGATGGCGGCCACCGCAACCAGCAACAACACGCTCAAGCTGACGCCGCCGACGATACCGCGCTTAAATTGCCGCGGTTGCTGCATCGATCGAGGAGCAGCGATTCTGGGCAAAGCCCGCTCTTCAGCTTGGCGTTCGTGATGGGCGGCGGCCAAACGCTTGAACAAATTTGGCTTTCTGAGTTTAATTTCTTGGGACCACAGCAATTGATTTTCTGGATCGCGGCTAATTTCTTCGAGCCACAGCAGTTGGTGTTCTCGCACCAGCCGGGTGTTGATGTTGACTCGGCGAATATTGCGGGGCGAGAGATTCTCCAAAATTTCTCGGATGCGATCGACCAAACTAGACTGTTCGAGCAGTTGGGGTGTTGCAGCTTCGCACAGCAGTTGCAGTATCCCAGAAGCAAACACGGCTCTAGCTCTGACACCTACGTGTGCCAGTTTGTCGTTAAGGATTTGAATAATCGATGCAACGGAGCCCTCGCGAGCTTGCCGAGCAATGTCATCTATTTGATTCGCCATAACACTATTTTGACGCTTCGCAATCTGTTAATTTTTAATCCAAAGTCTCGGATCTAATTTTTATCTATACACGTTATCACTGACAGTGCCAGGTTAAAATGAACAGATGCAAATCTTGCATACCGATCCCACTTAACACGATCGCCACAGAATTGAGCGAGACAACAGGAAATAAACTATGGGTAAAGTAATTAGCGGTCAAATTTTTGTTCTAGATGACAACATCGATACAGATCAAATTATCCCAGCCGAATACCTGACCTTGGTTCCCTCGAAGCCGGACGAGTACGAGAAACTAGGCAGTTATGCGATGATTGGGTTGCCCGATCGCTACGGCAAGTTTATGGAAGCCGGCGAAACCAAAACCCGGTATCCGATTATCATTGCGGGCGAAAATTTTGGTTGCGGTTCTTCGCGGGAGCACGCTCCGATCGCTCTGGGGGCTGCGGGCGTCACAGCGGTGGTAGCCTTGTCTTACGCGCGGATTTTCTTTCGCAATTGCTCGGCGACTGGCGAATTGTATCCGATCGAATCGGTCGATCGACTTTGCGACCTATTTGTAACAGGCCAAGAAGTGACGATCGACTTTGCGGGCGATAAAATTATCAACCACACTCAAAATCTCACTTACTCCCTCAAGCCTTTAGGAGATGTCGGGCCGGTGATTGATGCCGGAGGGCTGTTTGCCTACGCACGCCAAACGGGAATGATTGCGGCTCGTTCTTAACTGCTAAGTTAATAGACCTCCTGCGAAAGTCCTCACCTAATCGACAAAACCGATAATTACCAGTATGTCTGGCCAATCTTTTATTATTAGTTAATAATGGCTGAAATGGCGACTGTTAAAGGATCGATAAAATACTTTCGCAGGAGGTCTAATGTAGGGTGCGCCACAAGCACCTTACAAATCATTAGACTTCTTGCAAAAATATTTAGGACGGGCTTCTAGCCCATCCCACAATTTTTTTTTCTTGTGGGATGGGCTTCTAGCCCGTCCCAAAATATGATTAAAAGGACTTTTGCAAGAGGTCTATTAATAGAATATCAAATCGACTCAATAAAATTCAATAAAATCCGCTGGTGAGGAATGCCAAAAGGTCGTACATCTCCAGACTTTTCAGAATAGCATTTACCAGCCCGAATATCCTGCACTGTCAACAACTGCATATCCCAACCCTCTTGCAAAACTAAATCGTTGACATCCGCAGTAAGTTGTGAGTGAAAAACATGGCGCACAATATCTCCTTCGACATCGCGACAGAAAAAAGAGGCACTTGCAGGAACCCAGGAAATTTCCTCTACTAACTCGCGCAGCAGAGCCACTTCGGCAGTTTCTCCCGGTTCCAAGTGTCCGCCAAACAAAGCCCAATGTCCGGGATACCTGATATGAGGAACATCGTCCCGCAACTGGCAGAGAAATTTGCCGTCTTTGTGTAAAATGGCGATCGCAACGTGAATTTTAGTCATAAGGAAGAAGGAAGAAGGAAGAAGGAAGAAGGAAGAAGGAAGAAGGAAGAGAAAAGAAGGAAGAGGGAAGGGGTGCATCTCAGTTTGGCGTTTGGCAAATATGTGTGTAGGGGCGAAGCATGACCGCAATCAATATGAGATGATAGCTAATAACTTATATGCGGTCATGCTTCGCCCTCTTCTCTTCAAAAGTGAAATGCACCGAGAAGGAAGAAGGAAGAAGGAAGAGGGAAGAATTTTGACTAGAGACGGGTTCACCCAAATTTGTAATAAAAACGAACAAGCTCATAAACAAGCCCAGTCAAAACTTTGTTTCACCCAATCTGTAATATAAACGAAAGAGCTCGTAAACGCGATCGCATTTCATCACCAATAACCAAAGCCAAAGCGCCCAAGCGCAACTACATACCTTGGATTTTCATGAAATACAGGTACTTAATTATTGAAAAAAAATTAGCGTGTAGCTATTTTGCTTTATCAGCCGCTGGAGTGCGGTTTAATTGTTCCATTTCCTCAATATAAACTTCACCTAAATCCTTCCCTGCCAATTCCTTCACGGTGATACTCTTAAAGCGGACTTCTCCCTTGAGCAACACTTCATCGCCAAGCTTGGGCAAAGCTTGCTTAGTTAAAATCCAAATCTTACCAGTACCGTCTTGAATTTGATAAGCCGCATTCCCCACAAACGGAGCGCGATTTTCCACCTTCCCTCGGAGATAAACTTCACCATCAACTTGCCGCTTTTGTTGAATGTCGCCAATGCTAGCAACATTCAAACCGAGATTGAGTTGAGACATGGGTACATTGCCACAACTGAGCAAACCGCTAGTCAGTATTAGCAATAAAGAGCCTATGGAGTATCTTTGAATCCAAACTTGCTGAATTATAGTAGTCATTTGTCAAAGGATTTGATATTTGAGATTGTGAGATACGACTTACTGTAACAGAATCCTCAGAGTCGATCGCGAGTCAGAAATTTCTCGCTTTGTAGTCCTTGACGGCAGTTAAGCTAAAATTTAAACTCGTCAGCCCCTAACCTAGAGTCTACAATGGATGCCAAAACTGCTCAAATACTAGATGGCAAAGCTTTAGCGACAAAGATTCAAAGCGAACTGAGCGAAAAAGTCCGCGCCCTACAACCCCAGATTGGGCGTCCTCCGGGACTTGCGGTGCTGATGGTGGGAGACAACCCAGCCAGCGCGGCTTACGTCCGCAACAAAGAGCGAGCCTGCGCTAAAGTTGGCATAGCTTCCTTTGGCCAGCATTATCCAGCAAACGTGACTCAAGCGGAACTCGAACTTGCAATTCATGCACTCAACGAGGACGATCGAGTAGACGGCATTTTAGTACAACTTCCGCTACCAGAAAACCTAGACGCAATTTCGCTGCTGTACCAAATTGCACCTGACAAAGATGCTGACGGACTTCACCCGGTAAATTTAGGTAGCTTGGTACGGGGTGAGCAAGGTTTGCGGAGTTGTACTCCCGCCGGAGTGATGCGGTTATTGCAGGAATACCAGATTGATTTGAAAGGAAAAAATGCTGTTGTTTTGGGCCGCAGTATTTTGGTGGGTAAACCGATGGCGCTGATGCTGTTAGAAGCCGATTGCACTGTTACTGTAGCTCATTCGCGATCGCAAAACCTAGAATCAATTACCAGCCAAGCCGATATTTTAATTGCCGCCGTCGGCCGCACCGAAATGATTGCAGCTAATATGGTAAAACCGGGAGCAGTAGTAATTGATGTTGGCATTAACCGCGTCGTCAATCCAGATGGTACTAGCCGTTTGGCCGGAGATGTAGATTTTAATGCTGTGAAAACAGTAGCCGGAGCGATTACGCCGGTGCCGGGAGGAATCGGGCCGATGACTGTTGCTATGTTGTTGGAAAATACAGTTTCTAGTTATACGAAAAAGATGGTTTGACGAGCGCGCGAATCATAGCGGAAATGTGCAGTTTTGCCTTGACATGAGATTGCTGTATCCGCTCTTTTGATTGCAGAAGCAGGAGCGGATACAGGAATAAAATCAGAAAATGCTTTCGGTACATCTAACTTGTGAAGAGGGCGAAGCATGACCGCATATAAGTTATTCGTTATAATCTCATATTGACGGAGGTCATGCTTCGCCCCTACAAAAATATTTTCCAAACCCAGATGTACCCAAATGCTTTTTACAAAAATGAGCGGTTCCTACTGAGATAATTCCGGCTAATTTGGGTAATGCCGACTATTTCTTGACAGCAACAACGCGAATTCGGCGATAATCTGCACTCCAATTACCATCGCGGTAAAGAGCGGGCCGCAAACGTTCTTCAACTTGTTTAATTGCGCGCGATCGCACGAACGGCGACAAACCCGACAAAAACCCGCCTGCAAACATCTCGATCCAATTTACCATACCAGCGCTGCCGCCTTCTAGGGGAGTCGGGCGATCGAACAAAACCGCATAACTCACATCAAAACCGTGGTTTTCCAGCAGCAGAGCATACTCGCCGATACTCGGAAAATACCAAGGATTAAGCGATTGGGGCTCCTCGCAGCCAATTTCCGACAAAACATTCAAAAGCGCGCGGGCGATCGCCCCCACATTCCCCTTACCGCCAAACTCAGCCACAAAACGCCCTCCCGGCTTCAGCGCTTTTTCCACGCAAGCGATCGCAGCATCCGGTTGTTTTATCCAGTGCAAAACCGCATTAGAAAACACAGCATCTAACGGCTCTTCCACTTGAAAATTCCTCGCATCCGCCGCCACAAAGTTAATGTGAGGATAATTTGATTTAGCAGTGGAAATCATCGCCAAAGAAGAATCAATACCTTGCACAAAAGCACCACTTTCAGCAATCTTTGCAGTTAACTGTCCCGTACCGCAGCCCAAATCCAGAATTCCTTCTCCCGCCTGCGGAGCCAGTAATTCTAAGAGCGATTCGCCGTATTGCCAAACAAAAGCGTGTTGCTGTTCGTAGAGATCCGTATTCCAAGAATCTTGTGTCATCATAACTACTCTAAACCTTTCTTCTCTCTCTGTGTTCTCTGTGTTCTCTGCGGTTAATAAAAAAATCCTCCTTCACAAAAGCGAGCGAATCATTTGCTAGCGAGTTCCGCGATCGCATTTTCATCAATCCTGCAAACCCTAATATTTTCCAAAATCCGCGCTCCCTGCTTCTCATAAAAAGCAACTCCCGCTGAATTTTTAGCATTAACAGTCCATTCAATTCGCCCGCAATTTGTGGATTCAGCAATTTGTGCCAAATGTTTCAACAAAGCTGTACCCACTCCCATACCGCGCATGGGAGCTTGCACAAATAAATCATCAAGCCACAGACAAGGCTGCGCCAACAAACTTGAATAGGTAGCATAAAACATCGCAAATCCTACAGCAGTGCCTGCAACTTCAGCCAATACTACCCGCACTAGCGGAGACTGACAAAATAACGCTTGTTGCAATTTATCGGCTGTTGCTGCCAACAGATTTTTAGCTCCATCGAACTCGCTTTTTTGCGCGATAAAAGTCAGAATTAGTTCTAAATCTCCAAGTTCTGCTTCTCTGATTTTAATATCCAAATTAACCATTGTTTAATTCTCAATCTCACCTATTAATTACTGTATTAAATGCCATCATCAATGTCCAATATCTTTTTAGCTAATAACTTATACTTTTAAAATATTAATGATTGGGAAGCTATGGAACTGCGACATTTGCGTTACTTTATTGCCGTTGCAGAGGAACTGAATTTCACTCGTGCAGCGGAAAGATTGCACATGGCTCAACCTCCGCTAAGTCAACAAATTCAGCATTTGGAGGCAGAGTTGGGCTTTCAACTTTTTCGTCGCACCAAGCGGACAGTTGTGCTAACGGAAGCCGGACAGGTTTTTTTTGAGGAATCACAGAAAATTCTGCTACAAGTCGATCGCGCTATTCAACTTGGCAAACAAACCAGCCGCGGGGAACTCGGCCAACTCACTGTAGGCTTTGTGAGTTCCGCCGCGCACAATGTAGTTCCAGCCATCTTGCAGGCGTTTCGCACTCGGTGTCCCGCCGTCAAGCTCGAACTGCACGAACTCACAACTAACGAACAATTGCAGCGACTGCGGTTCGGGCGCATTGATATCGGCTTCGTGCGCCCTCCGATCGAGGAAGATGGCATAAATTCCGAAATCGTTTTTCGAGAACCTCTGATCGTGGCGCTGCCAGAAACGCATTATTTAGCCGATCGCGCTGTTGTAGAATTGCGCGAACTTTCTGCCGAACCTTTCATACTATTTCCCCGTTCCCTAGCTCCAGGATTGTACGATCCGATCGTCAGTCTGTGTCTGCAAGAAGGTTTTAGCCCGATCGCCGGTCAAGAAGCGATTCAAATGCAGACAATTATCAGCTTGGTAGCCGCCGAGATGGGGGTGGCGATCGTCCCCGCATCGATGCAAAACTTCCAGCGCACTGGGGTTGTTTACAAACATTTACAAGAACCAAGTCCGATCGTCTCAATTGCTCTAATTTGGCGCGACAATCCCACGCCAGCGGTGCAGCGGTTTTTGCAGACAGCCAGAGACTTGTCAAGTCTTCAATATTAGGGATTAGAGTCGTACCGATCGATCGCCACCGTAAAAGTCGGCGCGATCGACCTCGATCGCCGATCGATTAGTCCCAACCGAAATCTCTCCTAGCGCCCGATTTCAACATCTTCAACGATACCAAGTGCGTCAGGTACTAGCACGGCTGCGGAGTAATATGCAGTAACAAGGTAGGACATAATCGCCTTTTCACTAATACCCATAAATCTCACAGATAGGCCTGGTTGGTATTCGTCAGGTATTCCTGTTTGCTGTAAACCGATCACGCCCTGATCTTCCTCACCAGTACGCATCACAAGAATAGAACTGGTTTGGTTTTTGGTGATGGGTATCTTATTACAAGGAAGAAGAGGTACACCGCGCCAAGCAATAACTTTACTTCCGTCCATGTCGATGTTTTGTGGATAGATACCGAGGCGGTTACACTGCCGGCCGAAGGCTGCAATAGTGCGAGGATGAGCTAGGAAGAACTTCGACTTTCTGCGGCGAGTAAGCAATTCATCTAAGTCATCAGGAGTAGGCGCACCAGTGCGGGGGTGGAGGCGCTGTTTAAGGTCAGCATTGTGCAGTAAACCAAATTCACGGTTATTGATCAATTCATATTCTTGACGTTCCCGTAATGCCTCAATCGTCAGACGTAATTGTTGTTCCGTCTGGTTCATTGGTTCATTATACAAATCAGCGACGCGAGTATTGATCCTTAACACAGTTTGGGCAATACTTAACTCATATTCGCGGGGAGAAAGTTCGTAGTCAACGAAAGTCCCTGGTAATTGAGTTTCTCCAGTATGTCCTGAAGATAAAGCAATGGTGGCTTCACCCTGCTTATTCTGTGGTAATTGTGCGCGAGTTACGGCTCGATCGATCTGAGTCTGCAAAGCCGCCGACTGGTTCAGAATTTCCCTAAACGCTTGTTGTGGTAAGCTTAATACTGTGCATCGAGTCACAGCTTTAACCGTAAACTTCCAATTGCTTTGAGACGCTACTAAAACCTCATCGCCAAAATGATCCCCATCAGCTAACGCGCCCAATAAAGGTTCTTCTTCATATTTGGGAAGACCAAATTTATTAACTTTACCATGAGCGATCAGGAAAAGCCGATCGACTGGTTGACCTGACTGCACGATGATATCATCGGGTGCAAACTCCTGTTGCACAAATCGACTGGCCAAAGCCGTCAACACTTCAACATCATCAAACCCTCGCAGCAAGGGTAATTCACAAAGTTCTTGGGGAATTACCTGCACAGTCGCGCCTGTATTGGTGAAAGTAATTCTCCCATCACCCACGGTATAGGTTAAACGACGGTTTACCCGATAATTACCACCTTTTATCTGCACCCACGGCAACATCTTCAACAACCACCGCGATGTAATTTCCTGCATCTGTGGTGCAGATTTGGTTGTCGTCGCCAAATTACGGGCTGCGGCTGTACCTAAACTCAGTTGAGGTTGCTGACCTTCAACTTCCAAACTCGAATCATTAGAATATGTCATTACCTCATCCTTTACTTACTAACAAAAATACCCGCTCTAATAGGTGAGAGGTTAAGGCAATTGTTTTGTCAATAATTACTAGACATCTCCCATAATTATTGTGGAACAGGCATCTTGCCTGTTCCAGACAAGCTTTTTGAGAGAAGTCTACTGGATTTAACGCTTAAAATAGAGCGTAATTACCGATCGACAAAAATCATTTGCCTTAACCTCTCAGCACCAATAGACCTCTTAGACCTCTCCAAAAAAGCAAGTTTTGAACAGCAAGTTTTGAACAGGCAGGATGCCTGTTCCACAATAATTATTGGAAAAGCAAGTTTTGAACAGGCAGGATGCCTGTTCCACAATAATTATTGGAAAAACAAGTTTTGAACAGGCAGGATGCCTGTTCCACAATAAATATGGTCGAGGTCTAATTAACGACCGACTTCTACATCTTCGAGGATGCCGAGTGCGTCAGGAACTAGGACGGCTGCGGAGTAGTAAGCTGTGACGAGATAAGACATAATTGCCTTTTCGCTGATGCCCATGAAGCGGACAGACAAGCTAGGTTGATATTCGTCAGGGATACCAGTTTGATGTAAACCGATAACGCCTTGTTTTTCAAGACCAGTGCGGAGTAAGAGGATAGAACTGGTGCGGGTATTTGTGATGGGGATCTTGTTGCAGGGAAAGATCGGTACACCACGCCAAGCCGGTACTTGGTGGCCGCCCATGTCAATGCTTTGTGGATAGATGCCTATGCGGTTACACTCGCGAGCAAAGGCTGCGATCGTGCGGGGATGAGCCAGGAAGAAGCCAGGGTCTTTCCATACCGTAGCCAGCAATTCGTCCATGTCGTCCGGCGTAGGTGCGCCAGTGCTACTGTAGATGCGTTGTTTGAGGTCAGCGTTATGCAGCAACCCAAATTCTGGGTTGTTGATCATTTCGTGTTCTTGACGTTCCCGTAATGCCTCAACAGTCAGACGCAATTGTTGCTCGGTCTGATTCATTGGTTCATTGTACAGATCGGCTACCCTGGTACTGATCCGCAACACGGTTTGGGCAATGCTCAAATCATATTGGCGGGGTGAGAGATCGTAATCAACGAAAGTACCAGGCAACTCAGTCTCGCCGCGATGTCCCGCAGATACATTAATAGCAGCTTCACCTTCAGTAGTTTGTGGCTGGCTGAGGATGGCGCGGAACTGATCGACCTGATTTTGTAAAGCTTCGGACTGGTTAAGGATTTGCTCAAACGCCTGTTGAGGTAATGCTAATACGATACATCTGGTAAGAGCTTTGAGGGTATACTGCCAGGTGTCTTGAGATTCTACTAGAGATTCATCACCGAAACGATCGCCATCAGCGAGTACATCTAAAACAACCTGTTCGTCATACTTGCCAAGACCAATCTTGTTAACTTTACCACGGGCGATCAATAATACTCGATCGGCTGCTTGACCTATTTCAACGATCGTGTCCCCGGCAGCGTACTCTTCCTGCACAAACTGGTTGGCCAACGCAGTTAAAACTTCTGTGTCCTCAAACCCTCTGAGCAATGGCAACTCAGTAAGTTCTTGGGGAATTACTTGTACAGTTGCGCCAGTGTTGGTGAAAGAGACTCTTCCATCACCTACGGTATAACTTAATCGACGGTTAACTCGATATACACCACCCTTTGTTTGCACCCACGGCAACAGTTTCAACAACCACCGCGAGGTAATTTCCTGCATCTGCGGTGCAGATTTGGTGGTCGTCGCCAAATTACGGGCTGCTGCTGTACTTAAACTCAACTGAGGCTGCTGATTCTCAACATCTGAACCCGAATCATTGGAATAGGTCATAAACTAATTCTTCACTTTCTAGTTACTCAAAAAACAACTTGGTTTTACTTCACCGAATGGGCGATCGAGAAAAACCTAAGTTAGCAAGACAGATTATCTTGTAAAAAGAGACAATCAAATCGTATCTTTGACAAAAAGATACAATTCGATTCAAATTTACCGATTATTGGCCAAAAAACTGCTTGCACCGACCAAAGATTTGATGTGTGCTGCCGAAGTGCCAAACCCTGTGGGCCCGTTGAGCAGTCGCACTATTGGCGAAGCACTATTACGCAATTCAAACTCTTTATAGCGGTCTACTTTCGTATGCCACTTGAGTACGCCACACATCCATTGTTCTAGTTTCTCGACATATGCAAGCAGTTTCTCGCGAGTGCTTTCATCCAGGTTGAAATCGTCAAAAAGGGCTGGCAGTTCGGTGGCGACAATGTGTTGAAACTGTTGCGCCCGCGCGGTCATCAGATTGTTCACAATCTCGACAGCCTGGATTATATCGCAGTTGAGGAAATTCTGCACAACCAGTACGATATTATGGATTTCCCCTTCAAATTCGATTTCTTTCTGGTAGGAGAAGATATCGTTAGTGAAACAGGCAAAGTCGGCCGCGGAATTTTCCAGCGATCGCATTGGCCGACTGTAGTAAATCTCCATTGGTATCTCGCCGCCCTGGGCTAGTCGAGACAAGCTCATTGTCAAATCCGAACCAAACGTCTTACGACGCATTTCAATATAATCGATCGGGTCTGGAATCCGATTTTGAGTTTGATTGGCAAGTTCCCACACCCAACTGTCAGTCATATCCTGGATCGCACGGCGGAACTCAGTCCGCGCATTAGCAGACATCGGGCCAGCAGTTCGAGACCAAATATCTGCCAAGCCACGTTCCACCGGATTGGTAGGCACCGCTGGGGGGGTGGAGTCGTCGAGAGGCATAAACGCCGACAGTCGGGCGTTGAACACTTTCGCGCCAGCCATGTCGCGGTTATTCCCGTAGAGTGCTGGGAAGTAATCATCGGCATAGGTTCCCCAAACCAGCCAGCAAGCTGTTAAATTTAGCTCATGCTCAGACCCCTTTGGATGTATCCACGCACCGCATAGGGCTACATCAGCAACATCAAACTTGTGGTCATTCCAGATGAAAGCATCAGGAATGCCCGGTAGTGAGTCCAGCATCCCCATTTGGCGCGCCCATTCCTGAGAATGATTCCGCGCGGCATCCAGATTGGGATTCAAAGTAGTAGAGAAGGGCATATAAAAATTGGGCAATTTCACTGGCCCTACAGCCTGGTAGGGAACGTGAGTAAAGCTCTTGAACCTTCCTAAACCCAAGTTGGCGTATAACGACTCAAGCCGCGCCGCCGATGTGCCTAGTCCAGTAGGCCCACCCAGAATCGTTGGTGTCGCAGAATTATCCGCTTCCTGTTTGTTCATGTAGCGGCTCGATCGCATATGCCACTCGTGACCGCCCGACTGCCAGTCCTGAAGTCCTTTGATATAAAGGAGAACATGGGCACGCTCTACTGGATCTACTCCGTACTCCTCAAACAGGGAAGGTAACTCGGTGACAGCAGTATTATCAAACTGATATAACCGTGAGTTCAGCAGTTCATTAGTGAGGTTAGCCGCCTCTTGGGTACTCACATTGAGGAAGCGTTCTAAGACCAATACACAGTTCGAGTTCTCGCCTTCATCTTCTACTTCTCTTTGATAGGAGAATAGGTCGTTGCGTAGATGTACTCCATCGGCAAATGTTTCTTTCAAGACCCGCATTGGTCGAGTTGCGGCAATTTTGGCCGGAACTTCTACAAACGCGGCGTGTTCCACCAGATCCGCAGACCAGGGTGCGCCGCCAACTTTACGCCGCATCTCAATGTATTCGATGGGGTTGGCAATTCGATTTTGGTTGATATTGTCAAGTTCCCACATCGACTCATCCAAGAGGTTTTTGGTACTCTCAAAGAATCGTTGCCGCCATTCCACAGACTTAGTAAAGGCGGTGCGAGACCACAGGTTTGCCAAGCCCCGCTCTACTGGGTTGGTGGGAACGGGAGGGGTGTCGTTAGGGTAGATCGGCATAAATGCTGGCAGTCGATCGAGGTATTCCTTCGCCCCAACCATGTCTTGACTACGCTTGTAGATTTCCAGAAAGTGGTCGTCAAAAAAGAATACCCACACATACCAGTCGGTTACTAAGTCTAGTTCCGTTGCTGGTGCGTCTGGATGGGTATAGGAGCAAAGCAAGGCGTAGTCATGGGCATCGAATTTGCGTTCGTCCCAAATAGGCTGGCCTTGGGCTTCTTCTTTTGAGCCAAGTATCCCCATCTCGTAAGCCCATGCTTTGGAATGAACTCGCGCGGCTTCCAGATTAGGGTTCAGCCGCGCCGGCCAAGGCATATAAAATTCTGGCAATTTAAATGGTTGCATAATCGGCGTGTAACCTTCTGTTGAGTCTTATTGGTATTTTTGCCGACCAACGGCTGAGTTGTGGCGGTTGGCGATCGCTCTCGTCGGCCTAGCCAAGTCCAATATGTGGTTTGTGATTGTACAGTAGGCTAGTTCATATCCACGGTAGCGCTCGACTCAATAAAATTTAACAAAATAGTTTGGTGAAGCAGAGCGATCGATCGCACATCTCTTGACTGCTCAGAAAAGCAGATTCAGTCCCGAATCTGTTCCGGTGTCAACAACTTCATATCCCAACCCTCAAGCAAAACTAAATCCTTGACATCCACACTAATAAGTTTCTGTGCAACAACACCCGTAAAATGATTAAATTGAGTCTCAGATTTCGAGCGATCGCCCCCCTAAAAGTCGGCGCGATCGACCAAAACAACTCACAGTATCCTTTCGTCACATTCAGTACAAGAGAGCAAGGGATGGTATTTGCAGCAACAGAAATGGATTCGTCTCAACCGGAATCCGCTTTCGACTTATCTACTTACCTAGTCGAACAAAAAAAGGCGATCGAGGTAGCTCTCGACGGTGCGATCCAGGTCATCTACCCAGAGAAAATTTACGAAGCCATGCGCTACTCACTGCTAGCAGGGGGCAAACGGCTACGTCCGATCCTGTGTCTGGCTGGGTGCGAAATCGCCGGTGGCACTTCCCAAATGGCAATGCCCACAGCTTGCGCTTTGGAAATGATCCACACCATGTCGCTAATTCACGACGATTTGCCGGCAATGGACAACGACGACTATCGGCGCGGCAAACTGACTAACCACAAAGTCTACGGCGAAGACATCGCAATTTTGGCTGGCGATGGTTTGTTGAGCTATGCCTTTGAATTTATCGCCACTAAAACTGAGAACGTACCCCCCCTACAGGTGTTGCAGACGATCGCCCATTTAGCGCGGGCATCTGGCGCTGCTGGACTCGTAGGCGGTCAGGTACTTGACCTGGAATCGGAAGGATTGAAAGATGTTTCTATAGAAACTTTGACCTACATTCACGCTCACAAAACCGGCGCGCTGTTAGAAGCCTGCGTGGTTTGTGGGGGAATTCTGGCTGGGGCTTCTGCTGCGGATTTGCAGCGGCTTTCGCGTTTTGCTAAAAATATTGGGCTGGCTTTCCAGATAATTGATGACATTCTGGATATTACTGCTACTCAAGAAGAATTGGGCAAAACCGCTGGCAAAGATGTTCAAGCCGGAAAGGTGACTTATCCGAGTTTGTGGGGAATTGAGGAGTCTCGGCGCCAAGCCAAAGAGCTTGTTGCTGATGCTAAGGCTCAATTGGCAGTGTTTGGAAGTAAAGCCCAGCCTTTATTGGGAATCGCCGATTTTATTACCAGCCGCAGTAACTAGAAATACTAAAGAATATGCAGGAAATTTGCAGCGGCATCTTACACAATCATGTACTGATAGTTGCTTTGATCGCTTGTCTGTCGGCTCAAATCATTAAATTGCCGATCGAATTAATCAAAAATCGTAAGTTTAATCTGCGGTATTTGGTAACAACGGGCGGAATGCCCAGCTCTCACTCATCTTTTGTGGGCGCTTTGGCTGCGGGAGTCGGACAAACGATGGGATGGGAAAGTCCAGAATTTGCGATCGCAGCCATCTTTGCAATTATTGTCATGTACGACGCTGCTGGAGTCCGCCAAGCAGCAGGGAAACAAGCTCAAATCCTCAACCAAATTATCGACGAGTTTTTTGAGGAAGACCACAACTTTAATGAGGCTCGCCTGAAAGAGTTGCTGGGACACACTCCTTTTCAAGTGTTCGTCGGTTTGGGGCTGGGAATCGCGATTTCTTGGATCGCAGGGCCTGCATATTAGTCATTAGTCATTAGTTAACAGTTGACAGTTGACAGTTGACAGTTGACAGTTGACAGTTGACAGTTGACAGTTGACAGTTGACAGTTGACAGTTGGTTCAAATTACCAATGACCAATGACCAATGACTAATGACCAATGACTAATGACTAATGACCAATGACTAATGACTAATGACTAATGACTAATTACCAAATTCTGCTTGCAGCAAGTCATCGTTGTCATCGGCGATGGTGGCTACAATAGTAATAGCGCGTGACATTTCCCCAGCAGAGATTTCGGCGATCGTCCGAGTTGATATTACGGCAACTTGGTTGTCAACGATCGCAAAATGAGATTCTAAAGTAGCCAGCCAATTCATTTCTAGCAGTTTCCGCATTAATTCAGCTTCATTCTTTGCCGGCAACTGAAGCACAAAAGCCCAAACAGTTAAAGTATCATTTTCGGTTTCGCCCGTGAGTTGCACGAACACTTCAACGCTCCCGTACTTGAATTTCCAAAGATGTCCGCCAGCTTCATTTTGACCGACCATCACTTTTTGGTCTACAGCCATGCTGGCAATCACAGTTTCAATTTCTTCGGCATAGCTCACTGCTGTGGCTTTTTCGACCTGCTCGGAGGCGATCGCGCTTTCGCTAGAGAGGCTTTCTGCGGAAGGTGTTTGTGGGTTTGGCTCGCTGTTAGTCATGATTAATATTTAAACGGAAAAGTGTTCCAATAATCTTTACCAATACAGTTTACTTCCTCTTCAGGACTTAGCAAAATAGGACTTATAGGATTTTGGATTTTAGGTTTTGGATTTTACATTAAAGAATTCGGTATGACTTAAATAATGAGTGGTTCCCAGGCTGTGCCTGGGAACCCATATCCTGAGCTCTCCCTCACCTGTATCTAAGCCTTGGGCTTAGCAGCCGCGGGCTTCTTCTCAATCGGTTTTAATCCATTGAGGAACATCGGCACAAATTTCTCCACAAATGCTTGCGGATCTCGGTTCCAGGCCCGCTGAGCTACATCGACTCTGGTCATTTGCAAATCGGGGGCGAGCAGAGTGGCTGGCAAGCGTTCCATCAGGTATTGTGGGCGTTCCCACATCGGCATCGTGTTGGCAATGTCCACGAGACGGGTGACGCGACGCAGTTCTGCTCCCAGCATGATATCCATTCCCGATGCAAATGCTGCTTGTTCGATCGCTGCATACTTGCGTTTCGCCTGTTCCACCTTCTCGCGGTGTGCCGGGCTCTTCGCAGCAATTTTACCCAGCCAGCGGTTGCCCCAGCGGACGTGACCAGCTTCTTCGGGAAAAATCTTTTCGATGGTTTCGCGGATTTTGACGTTTTCGTCGGTTTGAGGAGCATTTTTGAGGGCGTGGATGTGCGCTGAGAAATACTCGCATCCCCGCTTCTCGGTGACGTTAATCGCCGCTAGGGAAGAAATTACAAAATCTTCGCGGTCTTTGGTAGGGTCTTTTTGGTCGCTGTCGAGCAACCTTTCAAATTCGTCAATGTAGGAGACTCCTGGCGGCGTTCCCACCTTCTCGCCGATGTCTGCGAGCAAGTCTGTAAGCCACATGGCGTGTCGCGCTTCGTCCGAGATATGCCGGGAAAGATCCCGCACGAGTTCGGCCGGTTCGCCGTCTAGCTGCTCGATCAAGTCGGTGAGGTCTTTGCAACTGCGCTGTTCGCTGTAGCGGTAGCGGTTGAGGGTAATCAAGTGGATTTCGCGATCGCGCACCACTTGACTTAAAATCTCGCGCGCTCCCATGCCGTTGCGAAGCTTGCGGGGATAGGCAACTGTCATGTTTGTATGTTGTTTTGTAAAGATACCTGTATAAGTGTAACGCAGTTTTTAGGATACCAATGACCTCAGCAGGCAGAAACTTTGTGTGCGCTTTTGGCAAAGATCGATCTTGAAGGTTTTGCCAGCTCAGTTATTTATGTCGATCGCTCTGCGTTTACATTTCATACTGCGCCTGGGCGATCGCACGATTCGCGATCGGCTTACCAATGTATTTAGGAACAGGTTGTTTTGCATTAAAATACAATAAAATTTCGATATTTTTATCTACCTTTAGACAGGTATTTTATAAGTTATTTCTAGAAGAATATTTTGCTATTTATATCAGAATAACTGAATAAATAAAAGAAAAATTTAGGTAGCTAAATTAACTTTTAAGCGTTATATTGATTTATGGAAGACAAAACCTAGGTGACTCACTTGGCTGACATCGTTGATACCGCCGTTTCGGCAGGCTCTTTTACAACTCTGGTTGCTGCCGTCAAAGCTGCTGGTTTAGTCGATACTCTCAAAGGCACCGGGCCCTTCACAGTTTTCGCACCCACAGACGAAGCTTTTGCTAAGCTTCCCGCAGGTACTGTAGAAGCACTGCTTAAGGACATTCCTAAGCTCACAAAAATCTTGACTTATCATGTCGTTGCTGGCAAAGTTATGGCTGCTGATGTAGTCAAGCTGAAATCTGCCAAAACAGTTGAAGGTTCAGAAGTGAAAATTGATGCTTCCAATGGCGTCAAAATCAATGATTCTACCGTTACCACAGCCGATGTTGCTGCTGATAATGGCGTCATCCACATCATCGATACAGTCTTGCTTCCTGCGTAAGCACAGATTTAGATAGTGCAATAATACTATCTTGAGGGCGGTGGCTGTTGTTAGCCACCGCCCGATTTTAATTGATAGTTAAAAATAAATATCTTACCATAAAGAATTGGGGTGCATCTCACTTTGGTAAATATGTTTGTAGGGGCGAAGCATGACCGAAATCAATATGAGATTATAACTAATAACTTATATGCGGTCATGCTTCGCCCTCTTCAAAAACCAGATGCACCCAAGAATTGGTTAAAAGCCGGAACCCTTTTAGGGAGAAATTAAAATCAGACTATTCATTACTCCAATCCTCGGACTTCCAGGTAGATGTCGCTATCAACTGTCAAGCGGTCAAGCGGTCAACTGAATGAAGCAGCGCGATCGCAAAAACCATCATAGAGCAGGGGGAATTGGTCGATCGCACGAAGCGATTGTCTGCCCCAAATTTGTCGCCGCTGGATTTACCGGAAAAACAGGCTGTAAGCCAATAGCATTCGTACTCTGAAGCTTATTTGCGGTTGATGCGTAGATGCCATGCCGCGAAACCCAAAATTTCTCCCAGAAACCGGGTTGATGGGGGCTGAGCTTAAATAAGATACAATAAGAACCACAAGGAAAGTGCGATCGACATTATTTGACAGTCAAGTTATGCAATCTACAACTCAGTCCGAGACAGAAACGGCGATGGACGCTCCCAAACACGGATTGCCCGTTACAATCATTACAGGATTTCTCGGCAGCGGCAAAACAACCCTGCTCAACCACATCCTGACCAACCAGCAAGGTTTGAAAACAGCAGTTTTAGTCAATGAATTTGGTGAAATCGGCATCGACAACGAACTGATTGTCACTACAGACGACAACATGGTCGAGCTGAACAACGGCTGCATCTGCTGCACAATTAACGAAGATTTGGTTAATGCAGTTTACAAAGTTTTAGAACGTCAAGAAAAGCTCGACTATCTAGTAGTCGAGACCACCGGACTCGCAGACCCGCTGCCAGTAGCGATGACTTTTTTAGGCACAGAACTGCGCGACATGACCCGTCTAGATTCAATAGTTACAGTAGTAGACGCAGCCAACTACAGCTTAGATTTGTTCAACTCAGAAGCAGCCTACAGTCAAATAGCTTACGGCGATATTATTATTCTCAACAAAACAGATTTGGTTGAAGAAGCAGATTTAGATTTGTTGGAAGTTAAGATTCGCGATATCAAAGAAGGCGCTCGAATTTTGCGAACGGTAAAATCGCAAGTTCCCTTACCTTTAGTCCTCAGCGTCGGATTGTTTGAATCTGACAAATATTTCCAATCTGAGGAAACTTCTAGCAGTCACGATCATCACGATCACGACCATCACGATCACGATCATCACGACCATCACGACCATCACGATCATCACGATCACGGTCATCACGATCATCACGATCACGGTCATCACGACCACTCCGGCCATTTAGACAATGACGGATTTACCTCAATTTCTTTCCAAAGCGACAAGCCGTTTTCTCTGAGGAAATTTCAATATTTCTTAGACCACCAAATGCCAACAAACGTGTTTCGCGCGAAAGGGATTATGTGGTTTGAAGAAAGTCCGAAACGGCATATTTTTCACTTGAGCGGCAAGCGATTTTCAATGGATGACGATCAGTGGAAAGGTGAGCCGAAAAACCAACTTGTTCTGATCGGTCAGGGTTTGGATACCGAGACTTTGCGATCGCAAATCGAAAACTGTCTCTGTATGCCTGCACCCAATCGCGGCAAAGGATTCGGGAAAAACTAACCTGGACGCAACTGTCACATTAAATCCAGGTACGTAGTTGCGCTTAAGCGCTCTTAAAATCCAGGTATGTAGTTGCGCTTAAGCGCTCTTAAAATCCAGGTACGTAGTTGCGCTTAAGCGCTCTTAAAATCCAGGTACGTAGTTGCGCTTAAGCGCTCTTAAAATCCAGGTACGTAGTTGCGCTTAAGCGCTCTTTTTGGGATATCGGAAAGAGCGCTGAAGCGCAACTACGTACCTAAGAATTTATCCCTATATATGTCCAGGACTGTTTGAGATTTCCCATGCGAGTCATCATCCAGCGAGTCAAATCATCTCAAGTCCAAGTTAACGGTAAAATTATCGGCAAAATTGGCTGCGGACTCAACTTGCTTGTAGGTATTGCGGACACCGACACCGAAGCAGAACTCGACTGGATGGCTCGGAAATGCCTATAATTGCGTTTGTTTCCCGACTCGGCCAGCGACGGCGGGCGCTGGGACAAGTCCGTACAAGACATCGGCGGCGAGTTGCTGGTTTTGACATACTCCCCGGCGTAAACGCGCGGGGATTCTTTACGCTTCATCGAGATGTGCCTCCTTCGTGGTCTTACCTTCTCTCTGCGTACATTTAGAGTCGTGGCAATGCCCTATCCCGACTTTTTCTATATTTCTCGCAGCGTTTAAATCCCTGTCTTGCTGAGTACCACAATTAAGGCACACTAGCGAACGAACAGATAGGTCTATTTTACCCCACTTAAACCCGCAATCTGAGCACACTTGGCTAGTTGGTTAAGAGCGACTAATTACCCTGAATTCTCTGCCAAACTTTTCAGATTTAGCCTCACATAAAGCTCTAAACTCGTACCATCCTTGCTGACTAATTACTCTGGCAAGTTTCCGATTTTTGACCAGACCCGACACATTCAAATCTTCCAAAATAATAGTTTGATTCTCACTAACAACTTTGGTCGATAGTTTGTGCAGAAAGTCTTTACGGGTATCCCCCATTTGGTTGTGTAATTTAGCAATCTGAATGCGAGTTTTGTTTCGGCGCTTTGAGTCCTTGGGCTGCCTTGCCAACTTGCGTTGCAATCTGCGATTTTTTCGGTCTAACTGTTTGTAGCTTGGACTTTTAGCTGATGTTCCGTCGCTCATTGCTGCAAAGGTTTTAATACCCAAATCGATGCCGATGCTGTGTTTTTTAGCTTCGACTATATCGGGATTTATCTCTACAACAAAGCTCAGGAAGTAGCGGTTAGCACAATCCTTGATGATTGTGACAGAGCTAGGAACTGACGGCAGTGCTCTCGACCAAATTGGCTTAACAATACCAATTTTAGCTAAATAAACCCCATCTTCTTTGATTGAGAAGCCTCCGCGAGTCAACCGGGCAGACTGGCTATTCGTGCGTTTTTTGAACTTTGGATAACCGACTTTGCGCCCTTTTCTTTTTCCCTTGCATGACTCAAAAAAATTCTTAAAGGCTGTCTCCAAATCTGCTACAGATTGCTGTAGTGCAATATTTGAGACTTCACTCAACCATGCTCTTTCCTCAGTTTGTTTGGCTTGAGTGATAACCTGATGAAGAAGGTTTGCCGATTTCGGTTTTTTTTCGGATTGTTTGCAAACGGCTAAAGCATCATTCCACACTACCCGCACACAACCAAACAACTGAGCTAAACTCTGTTGCTGTTGGTTGCTGGGATAGAAACGGAATTGATACCTTGCTTTCATTTTTACTGGCTATTTATTTACTCTATTATACTGCTATAGCCTTTATCAAAAAGATGAGGTATGACTGACAGCTTATATAACCGCTTAAACCAAGAGGGCCCAAGCCCAACAACATCCGCGAATCTTTCTGAGAACCGCTATATACTGCCAGTTGCTAACAATATCCAGAATTAAAGCCGTCCTAAAAAGACGGGGCTTGTATCCCAATTTTTTCGGTCAGTCAGTTTACTCTCTACGGCGACTGTCGCAAAGGTCGGCTTCTGGTCGTTCGATCGCTCTGCCGCCCCTGAAGCCGCCGAAAAACTTTATGCAAAATTTGTCGAAAAGTTGCGCCAGAGTGGCTTAAAAGTTGAAACAGGTTTGTTTGGAGCCATGATGCAAGTGTCTATAGATAATGACGGCCCGGTGACTTTGGTGTTGGAGAGAGAATCGGCGTGAATAGGTTTGACAGGCCTCTGTACTTCTCTTATCTTCCTTCGCCTCCTTTGCGTCTTCGCGGTTCGTTCAAAAAAAGCCGTTGCCCCTTTTAAAAGAAAATTTCTAAATTGACCGGGTTTCCCAACTGCTGTGGCGTAGGTTCTGAAGATAGTGCAGTTCGCTACATTCTGCCGAGTCTCAATTCCGCAATCTCCGACGCCGAAAACCCCCTCAAAAGGCCAGTTGCTAAATTGTCCACTCAGCGGCCCCGGAACACCGTCCATCTTTGTCGCGATCGCCACACCCGCATAACAGCTCAGAAGGCTTGTACAGTCAGGCTTTGAAGGCAATAAAATCTATCGTCAACAGCCAGCGCTTAAAATCAGATTCGGCAGCCAAAAAATGTTGCATGAGAGAGTGGAACACTGGCATCACTGTGCCTATCTGTATTTCCCTATATTCAATACATAGAGAGTTGAATCAGCCGTGCCAAGCGAAACCGCCAGCAACTGCCGCCTCGCTCCCTGAAAAATGTCCTCGCACTGCGCTACCACCCGATAAACGCCATGACTGTCACAACTGCCACCAACCCCGTCAACTGCAACACTGTTTCTAACCTCAACTTCATTCCAGCCGCCTCCACCGAACAAACCGCCGAAATCAATACAGTTTCCAGCATCGATGTCTTGGCTTTGGCTGAATTCGCCCTCAAAGAGTTGGAAGCAGAAATGAAAACTGCCAGCCGCAGCGCTCAAGCAGTGGCGATGCGAATTGCTAAGGAAGTCGAACGGATTTGCCAAAAAAGCGATCGCATCCAAATTTCCGGCGAAGTTGAAGCTTGGCAAATCACCTTGGCCGAACACCGGTTGCAAAAAACTCTCGAATTCTACCGCCTCGGTTCCAAACAAGGCCGCGTCCAACTGCACTCTCACCTCGCATCGATGATTTACCGTCATGTTGCTTCTTTCCGATCGAACTTGAACTTCCAAGCTCGCTACAACATGATTGAAGACTTTTTGCAAGGCTTTTACATCGAAGCTTTGCGCGCTTTCCGCCGCGAACACCAACTGGATCTCAACTACACTCCCCGCACCCAGATTGAATTGGCTGAGTACATGGCTTTCACCGAACAATACGCCAAGCGCCAAATCGGTTTACCCGGCCGCAACCGCCAACGCCTGATCGTGCTTCGCGCTCAAGGATTTGCTAAGGGCCAACCTCCCGAAACTGCGATCGACATTGAAATGGCTGTAGAATCCGGCAAGGGAGAAGATGCAGAAATGTACAGCCGCTCTCCGGCGCTGCAACAAGTCCGCGAACAAATGGTTTCGGAAACTGTCGATCCGGCTGATGCTGTGTTGCGCGATCGAGTAGTCGCTGAATTGATTGCTTATCTGGAATCGCAAAATCAGCCAGAATGTGTTAGCTACTTAACTTTAAAATTGCAAGACCTTTCGGCTTCGGAAATCGATCGAGTTCTCGGTTTGTCCTCCCGCCAGCGCGACTACCTGCAACAACGGTTTAAGTACCACGTCGAAAAATTTGCCCGCACTCAAAACTGGAAACTCGTCCACGAATGGCTGGGTGCTGATGTCGATCAAAAGCTGGGCATGACTTCAGACAAATGGAAAGATTTTCGCGCTCAACTGTCGCCCGAACAACAACAACTGTTAGCAATGAAGCGGAATCAAGAATGCGACAAGGCGATCGCCACTGCACTCAACTGCACCCCCAAACAAGTCCAAAAACGTTGGGCGCAACTGTTGGATCTGGCAAGCCAGACTCGCAACAGCAGCCAAGCATAACGGGTGATCCAACATGAACGCAAGTGTTTTATTGAGATTGGAAAATGCGATGGGTGCGGCACCGGAACCGGAATGCCCGCCCCGCAGTCCGCTCTCAAATCTACCAGTGCTGCTCGATTATTACCCAAATTATCGCCGCTTTCCGGCAAATTCAATTTATTAAAACAACATTACTTTTATTAATATTTCCCATTCCCAGGTTATGCCTGGGATTTTTTTTATTAGTAATCATTAATCATAATTTATTAAAAATACAGGTAAAATTGGTTCGTAGTGAGGACTTCAGTCCTCATAAAAATTAGAGGACTGAAGTCCTCACTACGAACTTATAAAGATGATTTTACCAGACGTGATGTCAGTCATAACTTATTAGAAAATACCAGCCCAAAGGAGAGTACATCCCTGGGTTGAAAAGTGCTGTATCCGCTGCCTCCCCCCAATAAAAGATCTATAATTTTTATGCAGGTCTAAAAATTTTTGCTTTGAGGTGCGTAGTCATGTTTCCAGTGTGGTTGCAGGCAGAATTTTGGGGTTTAGTGGGTGGTTCGGCTCTGCTACTGGGAGCGGCGGTGGGTTACTTTATCAGGATTCCCCAGCGCGCGATCGCCACAATTATGGCTTTTGGCGCCGGTGTGCTGATTTGGGCGCTATCTTTTGAGTTGATGGATGAAGCTTACAAGCGCGGCGGTTTTGACTCAACGGCGATCGGCTTTTTGGGCGGCGCTGCTGTTTATACAGCCGCCAATTGGTGTTTGAGTCAGCAGGGAGCAAAACACCGCAAGCGATCGGGCTCTTTGCACCCTGCTAAAACAGAATCAAGCGATAGCGGATTGGCGATCGCCGCAGCAGGGGGTATTTTAGCCACGATCTCAGATACGATGATTCCCGAAGCATTCGAGGAAACTCACGATTTTGCTGGCTTAATTACTGTCTGCGGGTTTTTAGCTGCTTTTGTTCTTAGCAAGTTAGGGGAAACATAATTAGTCATTGGCGATCGATCATCAATCATCATTATTTATTAGTCAGTGACAACTGGAAATGAGAAATTGCTGAAAGTTATAATGTTTTTGATATGGGCACAGACGAACTTGATATGTTGCCAAAGTGTATCTAGGAACAAAAAAGCGTATAATCAACATCAAAGACCGGAGCCAGTCAACAGGTGCTGAAAAATATATGTGTCTAGAGCCAGGGTATATCCTTCACGAAAGGTACCAAATTATCAAGAAATTGGGACAGGGAGGGTTTGCGATTACCTACAAGGCTAACGATCTAGCCAAACCCGGAAATCCCGAGTGCGTTGTTAAGGAAATTCCTTTTCCTTCATCGAATGCTCCGCACGTCTTGGAGAAGGCAAGGACGCAATTTGAAAAGGAAGCTAGTGCTTTGCGCTGTCTCGGCAATCACCCGTGCATTCCCCAATTATTCGCTTACTTTGAAGAAAACGACCATTTTTACTTAATTCAAGAATACATTGAAGGACATCAGCTCAAGGAAGAACTCACTCCAGGTACACAGTGGGAAGAGGATCGGGCGATCGCCTTGTTGCTGGAAATTCTGGAAATTTTAAAGTTCGTCCATAAACAAAATATTATTCATCGCGATATTACACCTTCTAACTTAATTCGGCGCACAACAGATAACAAAATTGTTTTAATTGATTTTGGGGCTGTCAAAGAAATCAGCACTTTGACTGCTGACTCTACAGGTAGAATATTCACATCGCAGGCGATCGGCACCAGCGGTTATATGTCTCCGGAACAATCAAATGGGCGTACTGCCCATGCTGGTAATGATATTTACTCCGTAGGGATGATCGTGATTCAAGTTCTCACCGGGAAGCATCCCACAGAGCTCAAAAACTACGATGGTGCTGGTGAAATTATCTGGCATGACTCCACGTCCGATCGCACTCCGCTACCAGTGAGTGATAATCTAAAAAATATTCTCGATCAGATGGTTCGCTTCCACTATCGAATAAATCGATATCAATCTGTGACTGAGGTTTTGCGAGACTTGAACGCGATGCGATCGCCTCTATTACTCGAACCTGCGCCGAATTTGGGAGCGTCTGATTCTGATGAAGTTTCGCCAAACCAGGATTCGCCACCGAGCAAAGAACCCGAGTCAGGCCAAACTCCGCCGCAGGGGCGATCGCGCTTTCGCTGGCTGCTGTTGGGTGTTGCGGTAATTGCCGCAGGGGCGATCGTAATTTCAAACATCAAAAAATCCCCGATAATCCATAAAAATTCCCCGCAATCGACCCTACCTACAGCCTCACCTACACCCTCCCCAGATGGTGTAAGTTCCGGTGAAAAACTCCTAGTAAAAACCGCCGCCATGTGGTCAAAACAAAGGGCAATAAATGAATTTGCAGAAGCAAATTATCCTGAAGCTTTAAAATTGTTCAAACAGTCCTGGCGGGAAGATCGCAGAGATCCAGAAACTTTAATTTACACCAACAATGCTCTGCTGGAGGCGATAGGTGCAGAGTATTATACCATCGCAATTGTTGTTCCCATTCGCAGAAATCAGGACGGGACAGGAACTATAGTCAATGCAAGTTTAGCCGAAGAACTGCTGCGCGGTATTGGTCAAGCTCAAACCGAAGTTAATTTAGGTCTCCTCTCTGCAAATAACAGCGAACGAGATTTTCCCGGTCAAGGCTTTCTCGAAGCAAAATCGATTAAAGGAAAAGGTCTAAAAGTAATCATTGCTGATGACGCCAATATCAAATCCTACGCAGTTCAAAGGGCAAATTATCTAGTCACTCAACCAAATATTCTAGCAGTCATCGGACACTACACCAGTGACATGACGGTAGAAACAGTAGATATTTACAATCAAAATAAACTGGCCCTCATTTCTCCGGGAAGCACAACAGAAGAACTAACGCGCAAACCTCGGAAATTTTTCTTTCGGACAGCCCCAACAACTAGCAAAGAAGCTGAAGGCTTAGTAAATCAACTGATTAAAGTCGGTCAAAAAAGAGTTGCCGTTTTTTACAATCCCAATAGTCCGTTTAGCGCATCTTTGTGGGAAGAATTCAAAAAGCAATTTGAAGCCGAAGGAGGTTCGACTTTTAGATCCAGTAATTACGACTTATCTAAAAATGATTTTAACGCCGAAGCAGCTATCAAAGAAGTTGAGAAAGCCAAAATAACAGCCATAGCTCTCTTTCCCGACGGTCAAGTCACTAATTCTCTCGAACACGCGCTCGATATGATTAAAATCAACGATGGTCTCAATTGGATTGTTGGCCCTTGGACTCTATACGATCCGAGAACTTTAGAAGCAGTAAAACAGGTAAAGTCTGTTGAAAAACTCGCCGTATCCGTGTTTTGGCATCCGTTAATCAGTTTTGATAAAAAGTTTCCAGTTAATGCTGAAAAATTGTGGGGAGGCCCAGTCAATACTCGATCGGCTTTAACCTACGATGCCGCTAAAACGCTGATTAAATCCCTAGAATTACAGCCAGAACCCAGCCGTGAAGGAATGCAAAAAACCTTAGCATCTCCAGACTTTAAAGCTGACGGTGCCACGGGTATAATTGAGTTTGACTTGACAACTGGAAATCGGAAAAACCCTCCTAAAGCTTTAGCGCACGTTGTTGCGTGTGCTAGAGAACAATTTGGTGTTACGTTTGTGCCGATCGAATTTCCGACAGCCGCCGCCGCAGGTTTAAAGTGCGACTAACGCTTTGCCAGAAAGAATTGGTTGAAAGCCCGCCCGCCCGGGAGAAATTAAACTCAGACTATTCATTACTTCAATCCTCAGACTTAAGGGTAGAGGTTTCTCTCAAACTGTCAACTGTCAACTGTCAACTGTCAACTGTTGAAAGTACCTGTGGGTATCAGCCCCCAACATTTAAAGAAAAAATTAGATATAGTTAACAAAGCTAGTTTTTTTTATAATAATGCTTATGACGGTCAATCTCGCTCCCTCAACAAGTTCTAGCCTCAAACCAGAATCCCAGAATATCTCGGCACTCAAACAAGTCTTGCAGACGATTGATGCCGATAGCTGTCCGGGTTCCTATAACTTCCATATGCACACAGTCTACTCCGACGGGCGATTGAAGCCCGAGAAATTGATGGAACTTGCGATCGCAGGTGGCCTCAAAGGCTTCGCTATCACCGATCACCACAGCACCAAAGGCTACGTTCAAGCTCAAATTTGGCTGGATAACTGGAAATTAAAGCATCCCGACAGGACTACCGCAGCGCCGACTCTTTGGACTGGCGCTGAAATTAACGCTGAATTGCTCAAAAACGACGTACACATTCTCGCTTACGCCTTCGATCCTGAACATCCCAGTCTCACACCTTACTTGCGAGGTAAAGGCACTGAAAGCCACGCTTCTTATTCCGCAGCCAGGGTAATTGAAGCGATTCAGGAAGCAGGAGGTTTAGCGGTTCTAGCACATCCTTGCCGGTATCGATCGATCGCAGATCAACTAATCCCAGAAGCAGCCCGTCTTGGCATTGACGGCGTAGAAATTTACTATGCTTACGGTAATCCTAATCCTTGGAAACCGAGTCCCAAACAAACTGCTTTAGTCAAAGATTTAGCTGAAACCTATGGTTTGCTGGGAACTTGTGGAACTGATTCTCACGGCCTGAGTCTTCTTGTCCGAATCTAGATACTTTGGGAATTGGGAATTGGTAATTGGGAATTGGGAATTGGGAAACAGTGCGTGACAGTCCAAAGTCACAAGCCACAAGTCAAAGTTTTCTCACTCTCACAAATCCTACAACCCAGATTCCGAACTCGAATTGTCATCTGGGTGCTGAATCTGAGTTAAAATACAACTATCCAGATATTAAACACAGAGAGTTAGTAAAGCCGTGCCTGCTAAAGATATCTTTCACGAAGTCGTTAAAACCGCTCTCCAGAAAGATGGATGGCAGATCACTCACGATCCATACATTTTACAAGCAGGAACTCTAGAACTTTACATCGACTTGGGTGCCGAAAAGGTGGTTGCGGCCCAAAAAGACGGACAGAAAATTGCCGTTGAAATCAAAAGCTTTATTGGCCCATCTAAAATTTCCCAATTTTACACAGCTTTAGGACAATTTATTAGTTATAGAGCAGCTTTAGAAAAACAGGAAGTTGACCGAATTTTATACCTAGCAGTACCTAGCAATGTCTACGATAGTTTTTTCACAACAGGGTTTATTCGGTCTGTGGTTCAACAAAATCAAATCCATTTGATTGTTTATAATACAGAACAGGAGGCGATTGCACAATGGGAAATGTAGACCTTTATCGGCAACACATCCAAAATCTGCTCTCCCAACACGCCAGTCTGGTTTGGGATGAGCGCATTCAGGCTCAAACTATCTTTGATACCACTCGCGATCATTATCAATTAATCTATGTGGGCTGGCGCAATCAGCAGCGAATTTATGGCCCTGTTTTGCACTTGGATATTATAGATAATAAAATCTGGATTCAGCAGGATGGTACTGAGGTGGGTATTGCTAACGAACTTGTTGAATTAGGAGTTCCCAAACAAGATATTATACTGGCTTTTGACCCGCCTAACTGGCGACATTTAACTGAATTTGCAGTAGGATAAATTGGGAATTGGGCATTGGGCATGGGGCATTGGGCATGGGGCATTGGGCATTGGGAATTAGTAGACTTCTTGCAAAAGTCCTTTTAATCAAATTTTCGGACGGGTTCTCCGGCCCATCCCACAAGAGAAAAAACTTTTTGTGGGACGGGCATCTTGCCCGTCCCAGCTATTTTTTCAAGAGGTCTAGTCATTCGTTATTACCAAACAACAAATGACTAATGAATAATGACAACTGTCAACTGTCAACTGTCAACTGTCAACTGTCAACTGACTAACGTTCCGGGAACAACTGACAAGCCCTGATAGTTGGCTGATTTGCCCAATCCAAGCGAGAAGTGCCAAATCGATCCATCCAACCTTCTAAATAAGCCCGATTAGCCTTTTTTTCCTCAGGATCGGAGGTGTTCATCGGATGAGGTGCTAAACCGAAAATAGTCGCTGTTGTCACGCAAAACATCGACTTCTGAAAACTTTGGCAAATTTGTACGCGCAAATCGTCTTCACCGCGACAGCTAGTTCGATAAATTTCGTGCAAATAATCGGGCAGATAATGCCGCATATCTTGCATCAATTGAGTTGGTGGAATTCCTGCACCTCCGATGGGTAAAGGATCTGCAAACAAAGCCCCGTAGCTAAATTCTTTTTGTTCTTCTGGGATTTGATGTGCTTGGGCGTTGTAGGAAACTGTGCCAAAAAAAGCTGTTCCTCTAAAGAAAACTGCTTCTACATAAGGTACTGCTACATCTGCTAAAAATGTCAAGTTGGCCGATGCGGGCAGGATATCGTAGACTTCGCCGCGAATCTTGACGCTGTAGGTGATTGGTAGGGCTGCGGCGCTTACTAAACCGGCTAAGACGAAATCTACTATCTCTGCGATCGACTTAATTGTACCGGCTTCGTAGCGATCGGACAAATCGATAAATAAATCGCTCATTACCCGCCAAAACTGCCCCAAACCCGTGTAATAAGCCAACATCCGCACTTGTTCGGGTAAAAACTCTGGGAATGCTTTGTGGAGTCCCTGCATCAAAAAGTTGCCTTTTAACTTAGCTGCGATCGCCTTTTCGGCCAAATTGCTAAATTCTGGAGTATCCAAATAACTGTCCAAACCGCCGCCGCCGTGCCACATCATGGTTCTCATGCAATATTCGGCATACTCAAAATTTATGCGATCGTGCCACAAATAGCGCAGTAATTTCGGCGCTGTCACTTCTCCGTTGAAATATTTAAAAAACGGGAAAAGCACTAAAAATTGTTCTTCTGCGATGTAGTTAAGATTGCGAGAATACGCATCAAGAACTA
Source organism: Microcoleus sp. PH2017_09_SFU_O_A (assembly GCF_020738625.1). Taxonomy (NCBI): domain Bacteria; kingdom Bacillati; phylum Cyanobacteriota; class Cyanophyceae; order Oscillatoriales; family Microcoleaceae; genus Microcoleus; species Microcoleus sp. PH2017_09_SFU_O_A. Next base: position 113,891 of record NZ_JAEQCF010000005.1, on the reverse strand, counting down.
TGGCGTAACTTTTGAGAACTCCAACCACTTCTACTACATTTTCGGTAGATTCTGGAAGTAAAGCTTTGCCTGATTCCAAGATGTCAATGTAGGCGGATAGGGGATGGGAAGATGGTTTTAATACGGTACTTGTCATTTGATTTCCTCAACCTTAATTGAATAACTATGTTTTAGCTTTGGTTCGTAGTTGCGCTTGAGGGTTCATGAGAGCGAGTCAACGCACAACTACATTGAATAACTATGTTTTAGGTTTGTAGTTGCTCTCTTCGCCGGCCGGCGCTCAAGCGCAACTACATACCTATGAAAGATTTCACTCCAAGTTTTGAGCAACTTGTTTAACTTGTGCGGGTACAGTCGATACTAAGCCGATCGCAGTTTTCTCACTCAAAGCCACTAAAACTCCCGGCTGCAATCCCATGATGGTGATGATTACGGCTAAAACTAGCGAAGGAATGCGATCGCCCCAGCGGACTTGCGGCAAATTCACCACCAAATCGGAAAGGCGCCCGAAAAAGGCGCGGTTGACCATAATTAAAAAGTAAACTGAAGTCAAACCAGTCCCGATCATGCAGAGCAAAGTTTGGATCGGAAACACTGGTAAACTGCCCCTAAATATCAAAAATTCAGCAATAAATCCCGACAACCCGGGAATGCCGGCACTCGCCATTACACCGACAATCATTAAACTGCCAATTACCGGCAAACCGCGATCGGGATTGAACAAACCTTTGAGCACATCTATGTTGCGACTGCCGGATTTTTTGTAAACAATCCCGACACTCAAAAATAGCAACCCGGAGATTAAACCGTGGCTAACCATTTGCAACACAGTTCCTATCATACTAATCTCAGTAGCTGCGGCGCTAGCTAACAAAATGTAGCCCATGTGCGCGATCGAACTGTAAGCTACAATTTTTTTCATGTCTTTTTGGGCGATCGCGCAACTAGCCCCGTAAAGCACACTCACCACCGCCCAACTCGCCAACCAAGGCGCAGCCACCGCCCACGCATCCGGGAACAAACCCAAACCAAAGCGCAGCATCCCGTAGGTTCCCAGCTTCAACAGCACCCCCGCCAGCAGCACCGAAACCGGAGTCGAAGCTTCTACGTGAGCATCTGGCAGCCAAGTATGAAAAGGCACTAATGGAATCTTAATCCCAAAAGCGAGCAATATCCCTGCCAGCAACACAATTTGTCTGACCAAAGGCAACGGCGAGCCTCCTTCCAAATGCGATGCACCGGCTGCACCAACCATATCAAAACTAGAAGCACCGCTGAGCCAAGCTACACCCAAGAAAGCAGCCAGCAATACTATTCCCGAAAATGCCGTATAGATTAAAAACTTAGTAGCGGCATAGCCTCGGCGCTCGCCTCCCCAAATTGCAATTAACAGGTAAAGCGGAATTAGTTCTACCTCGAAAAACAGGAAAAATAGCAACAAGTTTTGAGATAAAAAAGCTCCGGTGACGCCGCCACTAATTAACAGCATCAAAGAATAATAAAGTCGAGGTCTGCGGATCGCCTCATCCGTAGCGTAAATCGCTACACCTGTCAGTAGGGTATTTAAAATTACTAAGGGCAGAGACAAACCATCAACGCCGAGATTGTAATTAAATCCCAAATCATCGATCCAAGGAATAAATTCCGAAAACTGTAATTGACTGCTGTTGGCATCAAACTGAGCTGCCACAAACACCGATAGAATAAAAGTTACACCCGCAATGGCGATCGCGGCATTCCGAACTATTTTAGAGGCGATCGCACCGGGCCAAAACCCAATCAGGGCGGCCGCCAACATTGGTATCCAGATTAAAGCACTGAGCATCAATTAAAACTTTCCTTTATTACACAATATTTAGAACTATATTTAAGATTAACCCAAAGCCACTGCATAAAATAGCGATCGGTTAATTTTCTTATTACAATAGATGCAAATTTCTCGAAAATCCTCCTATGACTTCTAGTCTTACAGATCGAGAAGATTTGCAAGTTAAATGGGAGCATCTCATTTTTGCAAAAAATATCTTTTCTGGGAGTGCTGTCCCCCCCGAGCAAGGTGTACAATACTCGCTCGGGGGCGACAGCACTACGACATAATTTCACTGCCCGAACTTTTACCCGGTTGGGAAGTTCCGGTTATAGAATTGTGGCCGATCGACTTTGAATAAAACTAGGGACAAAGCAGACAAACCAAAAACAATTTATCTGCGTTTATCCCCGTTCATCCACCAAAATCTGCGGTTTAGAATTGCCAAATAATCAGCGCCAGTAACGCCGCAACTCCCCCCGCAATAGTCAACACATAAAACTGCGATTGACCGGTGCCGCTGTATTTCAAACCTTCACCGCTGAAAATTGTGGCAAAACCGAACAAATTCACCGCCCCATCTACTACATACTTGTCAGTCCAAGCGCTGACTTTCGCAATAGAAGCTACGGCCCAAACCACAGTCAAGCGGTAAACTCGATCGATATAAAAGTCGTAAGCAAACAAATCCTGCACCGCTGGAATCGGCAGTCGTACCGGTCGAGGTAAAACGTTGTACCAATAAATCGCCACGCCAGCCCCAACCCCAATCAAGCCAGATAACACCAACAGTGGAGTATCCAGAGTCTTCAACAGCAAATTTAAACTATCAAAATCCCCAGTTTCCGCCCAAGGCCCAGTCCAACTAATTAAAAGTTGCCACTGCTGCAACATCCAAGGCACTAACAGCCCAATCACCGTCAAAATTACCATCGGCAAAGCCATCGGCCAACCGACTTCGGGAGCTCTGCGAGTTTTGGGTTGCGGTTTTCCGACAAATACTAAGGCGAATACGCGAGTTAAATTGAGCGCAGTTAAACCGTTAACTAACAGCAGCACAACTACCAACCACAATGGCACTGTCCAAAAACCGTTCAGCCACCGTCGCATTACCCAAAAGTTGCCCATCGGCAATAGGGCTACCATCCCCGCAGCGCCAACTAAATAAGCCATTGTCGTGGCGGGCATCTTTGACCACAACCCACCCATTTCTGTTAAATCTTGAGTGTTGGTTGTGACAATCACTGACCCTATGCTCATGAATAATAGTGCTTTGGCGATCGAGTGCGCGAACAGCAACAGCAATGCAATGTCAACGTGATTCTGCCCGACCGCGATAAACACTAAACCCATAGAAGCGCTGGTAGAATGCGATAGTGTTCTTTTGATATCGATTTGGGCGATCGCCACTAAGGAAGCCCCAACAGCCGTCACCGCACCCAAAACCACCAGCACCAAACCAGTTATCGGCGACAGCGCTAAAACAGGCTGAAGTTTAATCAAAACATAAGCCCCACCACCCACAACCACCGTATTCCGCATAATCGAAGCCGGGTTCGGCCCTTCCATCGCCTCGTCGAGCCACAGGTGAAACGGAAATTGAGCGCACTTGGCTGTAGGTGCGGCAATTAAAGCCAAGCCTAAAAGAGTCGCAACTAAAGGAGATAAAGTTGCAGTTTCCGCCCATTCTTCTAAATCAGAAAAATTCAAACTTCCGGCTAAAGTTGAAAGCGTCACTACTCCCATCAGCAGCGGTACATCTCCTACACGCTTGGTTAAAAACGCATCTCTAGCCGCCGTCACTACCAGCGGTTGAGCGTACCAAAACCCGACTAGCAAATAAGTTGAGAGTGTCAGCACTTCCAGCAAACCGTAGGTTAGCAGCAGCGAATCGCTAATCGCAATCCCGCTAATTGCCGCTTCAAAAAAACCTAGCAGCCCAAAAAATCGAGCTAGCGCCCAGTCTTTTTCCATGTAGCCGAGAGCGTAAATTTGTGCTAGCAAACTCAAAACTGTCACTAGCTCCATTGCTCCGACGCTGGTCGTGGAGATTTCTATGGCAAAAGACAAATCTAAATCTGCTGCTTGCACCCAGTGGAGGAGCAAATGTTGGGGCGCTCGATCCCAAGTTGCTGTAAAAATCACTGACCCGTGGATGAAAGCCAACACACTCATCAGTAAATTGAAGTAAGCCGCAGGTCTTGGCCCTGTTGTGCGAACGGTTCCCGTAGACCACGGCAAAGTTAGAATCGCGCCTATTAAGCCATATAAAGGTATCCACCAACAGGTTTGGAGGAGAAATTCTGTCATTTAATTTATTCCTTAAACTTCAAATTACCGGCTACCTTTATACAAAGGCAGTTCCGGGCGATCGCGCCACAGTGTAAAAATTTGACGTAAAACTTTGACTAAACCCGATCGTATAGCTTTAGCAAAATAATTTGCACCCAAAATTAACTATACATTAAAGCATCAAAACTTAGTATTCTCTGAATACCAAATTACAGGCTGCTGGGGGTCGGCACTCAAAAAAAAAAGCCCGCATCTCGGCCAAGACTGTCTTTTTTGTCTGTTTACCCGCGATCCCCCCTGGGAAATCTCGAAGTTGACCGACACCGACATCCCCAGCCCCCACCCACCGAACTCTAGTTTACAGGTATTTGTACTTACTTGACTGCCAGCTCGCCGCCCGCATCTACTCCTCTATATATTAAGATTATTAAATAAATATTAAAATATTTGAAGTAACATAAAAAAATTTAATTTTTGTTATTAAACATTATGATGTTAGTTTATATTGTCAAGGTGGACAGCTTCCCCTATTCTATAAGGATAGGAAGCTTTACACTGCATTCCTAAATAATGTGGGCCTCCCCGTCCAAATTTTTAGATTTCTCAAAGATTTGTTACGGTAATTCCGCTAATCCTCAACTTGGAGATTCAAAAATGTCAATTGCCGTGGGAATGATTGAGACAAAAGGTTTTCCCGCTGTTGTGGAAGCTGCCGACGCTATGGTTAAAGCTGCTCGCGTTACCCTCGTGGGCTATGAAAAAATCGGCAGCGCTCGCGTCACCGTAATTGTGCGCGGCAACGTGTCGGAAGTCCAAGCCTCAGTTGCAGCAGGAGTGGAATCCGTCAAGCGGGTGAACGGCGGAGAAGTCGTCTCTACCCACATCATCGCTCGCCCCCACGAAAACCTAGAATATGTTCTACCAATTCGTTATACAGAAGCAGTAGAGCAGTTCCGAGGCTACTAAGTTCTTAGCGCGCTAAAAATTCGTTTGACGAAACGTTTGACGAAAAGCAGCGCGATCGTCAAAAATTTACAGTTTAGTTCCCAAAATATTCAATCAGGAGTAAAACCAATGGCAATTGCAGTTGGCATGATCGAAACCTTAGGCTTCCCCGCAGTTGTAGAAGCCGCTGACGCGATGGTCAAAGCAGCCCGCGTCACCTTGGTAGGATACGAAAAAATCGGTAGCGCTCGCGTTACTGTCATTGTAAGAGGAGATGTCTCGGAAGTGCAAGCTTCCGTAGCCGCCGGAGTAGAGTCAGTGAAGCGCGTTAACGGCGGACAAGTGATGTCCACCCACATTATCGCCCGCCCTCACGAAAACTTGGAATACGTGCTACCCATTCGCTACACCGAAGCTGTAGAACAGTTCCGCGAAGGCGTGAGCGGCATTCGTCCTCTCAACAGATCTTAATACAAGCCCGAGGCTGTTAGGGGCGTTTGGTAATTAAAAATTAAAAATTAAAAATTAAAAATCGCGATGTTTTTGATTTAATATTTTTAATTTTTAATTGAGGTAGTCATGGGATATTGGTTATTAGTCAGTCGATTTTAGATTTTAGATTTTAGATTTTAGATTTTAAAATTGACTCCACAGATTAATCTGGGAGATTTAAGTTTAAATCTAAGATTTTGGAATCGACAGTCAAAATCGTCTAGAGCTTGTATCCGTTTGTTTTACGGGTCATGAGTTATGAGTTATGAGTCATTAGTCATTAGTTAGTAGAAGAAACTACTATTTTATGCAGAAATTAGACTAAAAAAAACTCATAAAAAAAAGACAAGTGACGGTGTAAAAATGACAATTACCAATTACCAATTACCTATTACCTAAAATGCAAATGGCCAAAGTTCTCGGCACAGTTGTCAGTACCCAAAAAGAGCCGACGCTGAGAGGATCGAAATTTCTACTGCTGCAATTCATCGATGAAGAAGGTTCGCCAGTTCCCGGCTATGAAGTAGCCGCTGACTGTGTGGGCGCTGGTATAGATGAATGGGTTTTAGTCACCCGCGGCAGCGGGGCCCGGATCGCGCCAGGGAGCGAAAACCGTCCGATCGATGCTCTGGTAGTAGGCATTATAGATACTGTCAATGTAGAAAATCGCCTCATTTACAGTAAAAAAGACGACCCGTACCGCTAGTTGACAGTTGACAGTTGACAGTTGACAGTTGACAGTTGGCAGTTGACAGTTGACAGTTGACAGTTGGCAGTTGACAGTTGACAGTTGGCAGTTGACAGTTGACAGTTGACAGTTGACAGTGAACAACTAACAACTAACAACTAAAAAAAATTTTCAGTTTTAGGAGAACTTAATTTATGGCAGTCCGCAACGTTGCGGCTCCCCCGACGCCTTGGTCGAAAAACTTGGCTGAGCCCAAAATTCATGACACCGCCTACGTACATTCCTTTTCTAACATTATTGGGGATGTGCATATCGGTTCTAATGTGATGATTGCCCCCGGGACATCTATCCGCGCCGATGAAGGCACTCCTTTTTATATCGGAGGAGGAAGCAACATTCAAGACGGAGTAGTGATTCACGGTTTAGAACAAGGCCGAGTCACAGGAGACGACGACAAATCCTATTCTGTGTGGGTGGGGAAAAATACTTCCCTCACCCACATGAGTTTAATTCACGGCCCGGCATACGTGGGCGACGAGTGCTTTATCGGCTTTCGCTCTACGGTGTTCAATGCCAGAGTGGGCAACGGCTGCATTGTCATGATGCACGTATTAATTCAAGATGTGGAGATTCCTCCCGGTAAGTACATACCTTCGGGAGCCATCATCACTAATCAGCAGCAAGCCGATCGCCTGCCTGACGTTCAAGATTCAGATGTTAAATTTGCGACCCACGTCATCGGCATCAATGACGCTCTGAGAACGGGTTATCGCTGCGCTGACAACATCGCTTGTCTAGCACCAATTCGCAACGAGCAAGCTAAAAACTCAAATATCACTCAAATGAATTATTCTACCTATGCCGGCACCCAATTGAGTTCCTCTCTAGCCGATAGCATCCGCAATTTGCTAGCCCAAGGATACAGCGTGGGAGCGGAATATGCCGACGCCCGTCGGTTCCGTACCGGTTCTTGGCGCACTTGCGGCCCAATTTCCTCAACTCGCGACTCTGAAGTAATCGCAGCTTTGTCGGCTTGTATGGCCGATCACCAAGGAGAATACGTCCGCTTGATCGGGATTGACACCAAAGCCAAGCGTCGCGTACTCGAAGAAATCGTCCAAAGACCGGGAGAAAACGGCTCTAACGGTAACGGCGCCACAACTCACAAATCTAACGGTAAAGTTGCACAAACTGCCTATCAAAATGGCGGTTCCGCATCCAGCAAATTGAGCGCGGAAACAGTGGCTCAAGTTCGCGGCTTGCTAGCTCAAGGCTTCAAGGTTGGCACAGAACACGCCGACGCGCGCCGCTTCCGCACCAGTTCTTGGCAAAGCGGGGCTTCGCTGCAAGTCAGAAACGAATCTGAGGCGATCGCCGCTTTAGAATCTGTGATGAACCAATATCCGGGCGAATACGTGCGCTTGATCGGGATTGACCCGAAAGCTAAGCGCCGCGTAGTTGAAGAACTGATTCAGCGTCCCGACGGCCCTGTGGCTCAATCGGCTAAACCGGGTGCAACATCAGGATTCAAAGCCACGACGACTGGTTCGGCTGGAAGTGGAAAGTTGACCGGCAAGACGATCGACCAAATCCGCAACCTGCTTTCCCAAGGCTACAAAATTGGCACGGAACACGCCGACGCGCGCCGTTTCCGCACAGGTTCTTGGAGCAGTTGCGCGCCGATCGCCACCAACCGCGAATCCGAAGTAATTTCGGCTCTCGAAAGCTGTATGACAGAACACAGTGGCGATTACGTCCGCTTGCTCGGTATCGACTCCAAGGCCAAGCGCCGGGTACTCGAAGAAATTATCCAACGACCATAATTTGTCAGGTAATTAGCTGCTTTCTCCCGTTAAGTGCTCGCGTAGTTGACAGTTGACAGTTGACAGTTGACAGTTGACAGTTGACAGTTGACAGTTGACAGTTGACAGTTGACAGTTGACAGTTGACAGTTGACAGTTGACAAAAGAAGAAATGGGATTGGAGTAATGAATCGTCTGATTTTAATTTCTCCTTAAAAGGCTTCCGGCTTTCAAGCAATTATTTCGGGTAATTTGTAAGTCCAAATCGAGCTTTTCATTATTAGTAAATAATCGTTTATTAGATTGATAGAGTTAAAGAAATCATTCTAAAAAGCGATAAATTAAAGTCGTTTTATCTAAAATCATAGCTCATTTCAAGGTGAAGTTGAATGTATTTATCGCCACTGCAATTAAGTAGCAACTCTCAGATTTTCCTGAGTGGCGATGTAGTTGTGAATGAAGGTGTGGCGATCGCCCCAGGAGTCATCCTCCAAGCAGATCCGGGTAGCCGGATCTCGATCGCCGCCGGTGCCTGTATCGGTATGGGAGTTATCCTTCACGCCCGCGAAGGTACTCTCGAAATCGCAGCGGGCGCAATGCTGGGTGCAGGAGTGTTGGTGGTAGGTGCGGGGAAGATTGGCGCAAATGCCTGTATTGGCGCGGGAACAACGCTGATTAATCCTGCGATCGACCAAATGCAAATTTTGCCCGCAGGTTCTCTGATCGGAGATACCAGCCGCCGAGTCGCAGCAGAACCAACCGCAGAAACCGCAGAAACCGCAGAAGCCCAAACCGCTGCACCGGAAACCCCCACAGGCACTACGCCACCAGTTGAACCAACCGTCGATCGCCCGATCGACGACCCGCCCGAACCCGCCCAAACACAGCCTCAAACACCGCCAGAGACAGCCCCAGATCCATCACCAGAAACCGCCGCCAATCCGCCTCCCCAACCAGGAGAAGTCCCAACTATTCTGTACGGTCAAGCTCACATCAATCAGTTGCTGGGGACGCTGTTTCCGCACCGACAAGCTTTTAATCGATCGCAGGACAACGGTCAAACTCTCTCGGGCGGTACCGGATAGAGGTCATTGGATTTGAGATTTTCCATTTTTCGATTTGAGATTTATTCCACAGATGAATCTGAGACGTTAAAATATTGTCTAAATTTTCGATCTCGACCCTCATGAGTGTCTGGTGCTGGTATCCATTTTGGGGCATGGTAATTTCTACAAAAGGCAGTTATGCTTAAGGAAGAATCAAAAAAATATAAATAGGTAATCTCATATTATTTGTAGCTCAGCAATTTTTAAGGTCTTGCAGCATAAATATGTATCTTGCAGCTCGTGCAGTTTGTCTTCTCATCTGAGACACTAAAACTATCAACAAATTTTTATTTTTGGAAGTTTCTAAGGGTAATCGAAGATGGACGGACAAATAGATCGTAACAGCAGTGACTCCGGGCGATCGCAGCGCCAGGAATATTTCAAAGACACCGCTTTGGGCTTGGTATCTACCAAGAGTTTTCCGGCAATTGTCGGGACTGCTGACATGATGCTGAAGTCCGCAGGGGTCATTTTAGTAGGATACGAGAAAATTGGTTCCGGTCACTGTACGGCGATCGTCCGCGGGCGCATTTCCGACGTGCGTTTGGCTGTGGAAGCAGGAGCTCAGACAGCCGAACAATTCGGACAGTTTGTTTCTAAGCTGGTGATTGCTAGGCCTTTGGCTAATTTGGAAGTGGTTTTGCCGATCGGCTTTCGCCTAACTCAACTGTCGGAAAGCGGTAGTTATTCTCGACTGAGCAATCAGGCGATCGGTTTGCTCGAAACGCGGGGATTTCCCGCAATGGTCGGCGCTTGCGATGCTATGCTCAAATCCGCCGACGTACACTTAGCCGCCTACGAGAAAATTGGCGCCGGTTTGTGCACGGCAATTATTCGCGGTGCAGTCGCAGATGTCGCAGTCGCCGTAGAAGCCGGGATGTACGAAGCTGAGCGCATTGGCGAGTTGAACGCCGTGATGGTAATTCCCAGGCCTTTGGAAGATTTGGAACAAACTTTGCCGCTGGCGAGTTGCTGGATAGAACAGCGCACACCTGTGAGGGTGCCTATCTCTGTTCAGGAAAAGGAAAAAGAATTGGTCGAACTTCCCGATTTGGAGAAATTGAGAGTTTATGTGGAAGAGGAAATCAATCGCTAATTGGTAATGGGTAATCGGGAATTGGTAATTACCCAACAAAAGTTTGTAGAGACTAGGTGCGGAAAATACTGAGACCAATTTGAGAATCGAGATATAAATCTTACCAGAACAGAGTACGTGTAGTGATTTGTAGCCTCGCAGCCGCGAGAGCAAAATTTGGTGATTAGCCGATCGCCTCGGCATCTAGAGACAGATAACGCCAACGAAAACTCGATTTTTGCTCAAAAGTCGATCGGGTAAAAAATCGAACTCACGAAGTAAATGCAGCCGAGTTACAGGCTCTTTTAACAGGATTTAACTGCTGTTAAGATAAACCTAAAATCCTGTTTCGGGTAGATTTCCTGGAATCAGTTAAGAGTTAATCGGGGTGCTGTGTGGATGCTCTTTCAACAGATTAACCTCTGTCGAACTCAACACTGAGTGCAAAGGAATCAATCCAGAATCCAGCAAGGAATGAAAGTTGACCTATGAACATCAAAGAATCGAACCTCAACCATTTTTATAAGCGCGGGTTGCACAGCGCCAAGCAAGGCAACTACGAAGCGGCACTTGAGGACTTCGATCAGATACTGCAAGTCAATCCCGCCGATGCCAAAGCTTACAACAATCGCGGCTTGGTTTACTATTATATGAAAGACTACCAAAAGGCGATCGCAGACCTCAGCCAAGCACTAGATATCAATCCTAATTTGTTCGAGGCATACTTGAATCGAGGCAATGCTTGGCGCCATCTCGGAGAAAACGAAAAAGCCATTGACGATCTCAACTGTGCTTTAGTAAATAAGCCTGACAGCCACGCTATCTACAACAACCGGGGACTCGTACTTGCTAATTTAGGACATTACGAAGAAGCAATAGAAGACTACGATCGAGCTATCTCGATCAATTCGCAAAATTATAAAACCTATTACAACCGAGGTCGCGCTTACTACCTTTTGGGAGAAAAACAAGCAGCAACGGAGAACTTTAACGAAACGCTACGGTTGAATCCAAGATATATCAAAGCTTACATAAATCGCGGACTCTGTTATCACCAATTAGGAGACAACACCCAGGCGATCGCCGATTATAACACAGCACTCGGCATCGACCACAACAATGTTTATGCCTATTATAACAGAGGATGCGTTCGCTATAAATTAAAACAAATGGAGCTGGCGATTGAAGACTTTAACAAAGCAGTGGAACTCGAACCCAACTACGTTAAAGCTTATCTCAACCGGGGTTTAGCGCTGTACAAATTGGGAGATATTGCAACAGCAAATAGGGATTTTTACCACGTAATGTGTATTAATGCTGAAGCTTATTTGTACTATCAAGCCCAGCGCTGCACGCCTGATATTAATTCCTATTTCAAAGAAGCCCCACAGATGGAACTTAATAATGCTGTAGAATACTACAACACCACATTAAATACGATCTCAAGTTCTTTAAGTTCGGCAGCATTAAATGCGATTTGGAATCAAGAAGATTTGGAGAACAGAGACTCGATTATCTGTGAAGGTGAATTTCTTAATGAGTAAATTAGTCAGTTGACAGTTGACAGTTGACAGTTGACAGTTGACAGTTGACAGTAGTCATAGTGCTGTCCCCGCGATCGAATAGCAGTCATTAGTCATTAGTCATTAGTCATAGTGCTGTCCCCGCGATCGAATAGCAGTCATTAGTCATTAGTTATTAAATAGGTTGTCGAAAAAATAAAAAATTCTCAGAAACCTGGTTTCTTCATAGATTTCTCATTACTAAACACAAAATTTTGTAGAAACCGGGTTTCTCGCCTTTTGCTACAGCCCCGAGAGGTTTTTAACGCGGATTGGCTATTTGTTAAAAATTAAAGTCCTGACTGCAAAAAACAGTCAGGACTTTAATTTTTTATCTCTGAGTTTTAAGAACTTGCATTCCTGACTGCAAAGCCTTAAATACTAGCCATCACTTCGCGGGCGGCTGCTAAAGTTCGATCGACATCTTCGTCAGTATGGGCCAAAGAAGTAAATCCAGCTTCAAACTGCGAAGGAGCGAGATAAATTCCGTGCTCCAACATTCCCCGGTGAAAGCGGCCGAACTTTGCTACATCAGACTTTTTCGCATCATCGTAATTGTGAACCGGGCCCGCCGCAAAAAACAAGCCAAACATCCCGCTAATTTGTCCGCCGCAAACAGCGTGTCCCGCTTCCTTACCAATTTTCAGCAATCCCTCGGACAGTTTTTTCGTAATCCTGTCCAACTGTTCGTAAGTGCCGGGTTTTTGCAGCAATTCCAAAGTTTTAATCCCAGCAGTCATCGCCAAAGGATTTCCCGAAAGCGTACCAGCTTGATACATCGGGCCTGCGGGAGCCACCATCCCCATAATATCGCGCCGTCCGCCGTAAGCTCCCACGGGCAAGCCGCCGCCGATAACCTTACCCAAAGTTGTCAAATCTGGGGTGACACCGAATTTTTCCTGAGCTCCGCCGTAGGCGATGCGGAAACCAGTCATTACTTCATCAAACACCAACAAAGCACCGTTATCTTTGGTAATTTCCCGCAAACCTTCGAGAAAACCTGCATCCGGTACAATAAAACCGGCATTTCCTACAACAGGTTCTAGCATCACGCCTGCGATTTCGCCCGGATGTTCGGCAAATAAAGCTTTGACTGCTTCCAAATCATTGTAAGGAGCGTTGAGGGTGTTGGCGGTAACGGATTTCGGCACGCCGGGAGAGTCTGGAAGGCCGAGAGTTGCCACGCCGGAACCTGCTTTTACCAGGAACATATCGGCGTGTCCGTGATAGCAGCCTTCAAATTTAATCAGTTTGTCGCGCCCGGTGAAGGCTCGCATCAGCCGCAAAACGGCCATACAAGCTTCTGTACCGGAATTGACAAATCGTACCATTTCAATGCTGGGAACGGCATCGATGACCATTTCGGCGAGGACGTTTTCCAACAGCGAGGGTGCGCCGAAACTCGTACCTTTTTCTAAGGATTCGTGGAGGGCTTTGATGACTTCGGGGTGGGCGTGGCCGCAGATGGCGGGGCCCCAAGTACCTACGTAGTCAATGTATTGGTTGCTGTCAACATCCCAAATGTAGGCTCCGTTTACCCTGTCAAAGACGATGGGCTGTCCGCCTACGGATTTGAAGGCGCGGACGGGGGAACTAACGCCACCGGGCATCAATTTCTGGGCGGCGGCGAATATTTCTTCTGATTTGGTGGTTTTCAAGGTTGTAGAAACCAATGTTTTCTCCTTAGTGAAGGTCTGTTGTTGGTAGGATACTTAATATAGCGACTTCTGGTTAAAGGCTAAGCCGATTCAAGGAAACTATAGTAGTAGATTTTAGGATACAAACCAATCAGTAGCAATACTAGCTCGGGTTTTTTAGGATTTGTCGCACTAGCACTCCTAGGTCTCAATTGTAATAATTTGTAAAATAGTTCTTGACAATTGGCCAATCACTTGCCTAATCTCCTCTCTTCTCTCTGTGTCCTCTGCGCTCTCTGCGGTTAATAAAAAAAATATCCGACACGAAAGCGTTAATTTATATGAAAAGCTGCAATAAAATTATGTCTGGTACTGATTTATCTAGTTTGAGCCGATCGATCCCAATTGAAAAGATCCGTTATGACGATCGCGGTTTAGTGCCTGCGATCGTCCAAGATTACTTAGACGGCACAGTGTTGATGATGGCGTGGATGAATCGGGAGTCGCTCGAAAAAACCATGGAAACCGGTCAAACTTGGTTCTGGAGCCGTTCTCGCGCCGAATTTTGGAACAAAGGGGCGACTTCGGGACACGTTCAAAATGTCAAAGGGCTGCGTTACGACTGCGATAGCGATGCTTTGCTGGTGACTGTCGAACAAGTGGGAGATATTGCTTGTCACACGGGTGAAAGAAGTTGTTTTCACCAAGTTGACGGGGAAATTGTGGCGCCGCCGGGGGATATGTTATCTCAATTATTTGACGTAATTTGCGATCGACGGGACAATCCTAACGAAACTTCTTATACTTGCAAGTTGTTCGAGGGCGGGGATAACAAGATTCTCAAGAAGATTGGCGAAGAGTCGGCGGAAGTTGTGATGGCTTGCAAAGATGATGATAAAGACGGAATCGCCGGGGAAGTTGCGGACTTATTTTATCACGCTTTGGTTGCTTTGGCTCACCATCAGGTTGATTTGAGGGCGGTTTATCGCAAATTGGGCGATCGGCGAAAATAAGTTAATCGGAATGATTAAACCGCGAAGACACAAAGAGCGCGAAGGAAGAACCGGATCATCTTCTTTCTCTTCCTTCGCGTCCTTAGCGCCTTCGCGGTTCGTTTAATCTTACTCCATTGCCAACGGATTTGACATCAATCGCCATTTATTCTATTTGATATGATTAGATTCTACTTTTTAACATTCGATCGACCTTTTGCAAAATTGCGATCGCCAGTATCACACTAATAGCCAAGCCCAACCAGAAATTATCCGCCGCCCATTTACCTCGATCCAAAGCGAAACCGCCCAGCGGTGGGCCGATTAAATAGCCGATCGCCCAACACTGAGAATTAACCGCTAAATACACGCCGCGTAAAGACTCCGGTGCTAAATCCACCACCAAAGCCGAAGCAAAAGGCGTATAAGCAACCGTTGCCACCGACAAAAAAGTCAAGCCAACAACTGCTAAAAATAGATTGCCAGTTGCAGCCATTCCCGTCAAGCCGATCGCAATAAACCCCATTCCCCACAGCAGCGCCGAAATCATCAAAGCTTGGGGATGAGAAAACCGCCTCAAAGCCTTAACAATCGGCATCTGCAAAGCCACAGTTAAAAATGTGCTAAAAGCAAACAAAACCGTAATTGTACCCGTAGAAAAGCCTCTTCCCGATGTCCCCGCCTGCACAAACTTGCTAAAATACAACGGCATCGTGGTTTGAATTTGGGAAATGTAGAGAGTAAACAGAGTATTGACTAAAGCATAGACTAGCAAAGTGCGATCGCCCAACGCCACCATCCAGCCATTTTTGAGACTTTTTTTGCCTGTATCCGTTGAATTAGCTGGTTTGTAGGTTTCTGCGATCGCACTTGCAACCACCGCAAACAGCACTAAAAACGAGATACCATCGATCATAAAGAGCGATCGATAATTCCCCGTTACCGCAATCAAAACACCGCCCAAAATAATCCCAACTTGCAAACCCAAATTATCAGCAAGCCGCGTCACAGCAAAAGCCTCCTGTCGCTGTGCGCCCTCAGTTAAATCTGCAACCATACTTTCCGTTGGAGGCCAATACAAACCCACACCAAAACCCATCAATAAATTAGCCGCCACTAAACCTGGAAAATCATGAGTCGCCGCCAACAGAAAAGAAGCGACAGCCGAAATCATTGCCGCCAGCAATAAAGTTCGCCGCCTTCCCCAAAATTGGGAATCGCAAAAAGAACCGCCCAAAATGCGGCCGAATATTCCCGAGATTGAACCGCTACCCAAACCAATCCCAACAGCAGTTGCAGACAAGCCGACGCGATCGACAAAAAAGATCGGCGCGTAAAATAAAGTAAAGCCGCTACCGCTTTGCGAGAGGAATCTGCCGGCGGCGAGAATCCAGACTTGAGTGGGGAGACGGGGAAGCCAAGATGAGAATTGAAATTTAGGCATATATTATAGCCTTTCTCAGAAAGATGAGGTACTCATGGGGATAGGGGATAGGGGATAGGGCATAGGGCATAGGGCATAGGGCATAGGGCATAGGACTAGCGGGCATACATCACTTTTTTGAGAAAGGCTATATTTATAAGAGTCTGCGGTTGAAACCAGGTATGTATAAACGATGTCTGCCTCCGCAGACTGAAGAATTAAAATAAAATTAAAGCATAATTTAGGTATTGTCGAGTCAAACCAAACCTCAACCGTATTTGTTTGCAAGCTTTTCGATGAATTCAAGTGTCAGCGGATTCATAAATCACCTTTCCTTTTTCGATAATTTCCCTGAGAAATAAATCATTCCAAGCTAGCCGTTGTTCAATTTCAGCAGGAGTTCGCACTAATAAATCTAGAGCAAATTTCGGTTGAATTTTACTTAGTATTTCCCAAGTTTTGCGAAAATTATTACCTTCTGAAGATAAAATTACCAACATATCAACATCCGAATCGCTCGTGGGATTCCCATAGGCGTAAGAGCCGAACAAAATTATTTTTTCTGGTTTAAATTGATTGGCTATTGCCGCACTTAATTCCAGAATTTTGTTTATTTCAATCATTGGCTAATATCTTTGATATTTGGCAATTTAACTGTAATAATAACACATAAATTTGATCGGTATATTGCTGGAATGAGTAATTATCAATCGTTTTTGGCGATCGCCACAATTTTTCAACTGTTACTTTTCGCCGACAAGCTTAACAATTCTTCTAATTCAGTTACACAAAAGTTACCATTAATTTAAAAATACTTAACACGATTTTAGGAAAAAGTTCGTTAAGCTCTAGAAAAGGCAGAAGAAAATTTTAGAGGGTCTAATTTTTATGACAGCTATTACATCGTCGAGAGTAGAATCAATCAGACCCCGCTGGCAAGCAATTGTCATGGTAGCCTTAATTTTCTGGCTCAGCGGTAGCCTGATTATCGATCTAGTTATTATGCCGAGTCTCTACGTATCTGGCATGATGGTATCTTCTGATTTTGCAACAGCCGGAAATTTAATGTTCTGGGGATTTAACCGCGTTGAGTTAATCTGTTCGGGATTCGTAGCAACGGGTTTGATGGTTTTGAGCAATTTAATGGGTGACTCCGGCAAGCGTACTCGCACAGCAATCGTATTATCATTGGTACTTCTGGCGATCGCCCTGATTGACACCTACGGGCTCACACCTCAAATGAGCGCCTTGGGAATGCAGCTAAATCTGTTCGACTCCGCAGCAGAAGTGCCCGCCGGCATGAATACACTGCACCAAGGATATTTTGTTTTGGAAGCGCTAAAGTTGGCTGTCGGCGGTACGCTGCTTGGCTGGTGCTACCAAAACGAAGTTTAATCAACCATAAAAATTAGGACACGGCAGTGCCGTTTCCCTACAATGAATTGGGGTAGGGAAACGGCACTGCCGTGTCCTCTTATTCGGATTCTTCTGACACATCAGATAATTCAGATTTCGGCCACAACAAACGCAAGCCCATCACCGCAAATCCGATCGCAGCGATCGTCTTTACCAACCTCTCCGGTAACACCTCCGCCGTACCTTGTCCAACCAAAACACCAAGGAAACTCGCCAGCAGCAGCGCCGACGCCGTACCAAAAAATACAGCCCGCGGCGAGTTGCAACTGCTACCAAGGGCGATCGCAGCTAATTGACTTTTGTCACCCAATTCTGACAAAAACACCGTAATAAAAGTTATGCCTAAAAGTTGCCAATCCATATTTTTTTTAGTTATCAGTTAGCTTTTTAGAAATCTACAACTTACCCACAGGCTCCCAGAAAACGGGTTTCTGTCCAAAATCCTCGGTTTAATCGCTAAATTTAGCCAGAAACCCGGTTTCTTTGGACTTACCCAAACATAATCAGTAATTCCCAAATCTAAAATCCAAAATCCAAAATCTAAAATCGTTTAACTCAGCACTTCCCAAAGTAAAACCGCCGAAATCGCCAGCAAAATCACTCCCGCAGCCTTCTCCAAAGTTTTCGGATCGATTCGAGTCGCCAGCCACCTTCCCAGCAAAACTCCCAACAAACTCGTTGCAATCAAAGCCGAACCCGCACCCGCAAACACAATCCAAGGATTCCGAGATTCAGCCGTCATCAACAAAATCGCAACTTGAGTTTTATCTCCAACTTCAGCTAAAAAGATAGTTACAAAAGTCGAAGCAAAAATTGCCCAGTGCTTCGGCTTCAGTTGCTTTTCTTCCTGACAGATATCGGGGTTTGCACTCACTGAAACTTCTGCCTGCTCCGGGGTTAAAGCAGCACAAATCTCAGAAGTCTCTTTAAGTTTTTGTAGTTGTACTTGTGGTTGCAAATCAGAATTGGGGGTTTCTGAGTCAGAAGCAGACGAGTTTGGCGGTACAGAATCAAGTTTCACGGGCAATGAGTGCTAAACGCTATTTATTTTTGACTTCTACTTTGGATTTTAACTTTATCTGTGCCTGCTTTTACCTGCGCCAGGCCCATCTTTTTTTGCCGGAGATTCCGCAACCAATTCCAGAAACTGCTCGCCTCACCCAAACACGGATATAAGCCCCACAGTTATCTGTCGAGTCAATCCAAAATCCAAAATCCAAAATCCAAAATTCCCTGGTTTATGTGCCGTAAGTTCGATCGCCCGCATCACCCAAACCAGGTACAATAAACCCCTGTTCGTTGACTATTTCGTCGATCGTTGCCGTATAAAGAACCAAACTCGGGTACTCCGTACTCAGCCGCTTCAAAGCCGGAGGAGCAGCCACCACAGAAATAATCCGAATCAAACTCGGATCAATTCCCCGTGAAATCAATTCCTGCATCGTCGCCACAATCGTCCCGCCAGTCGCCAGCATCGGCTCGCTAATTATCACCCGCGTTTGGGGGTTAAACTGCGCCGGCAATTTATTCAAATAACAAGTCGGCTCCAGCGTCTCCTCATTCCTCGCCATACCTAGATGGTAAATCGAAGCCAGCGGCACAACCGTCTGAATTCCTTCCAGCAGTGACAAACCAGCCCGCAAAATCGGTACCACAACCAACGGAGCTTCCGGGTTAATAAACGTCGCCGCACATGGGCTCAAAGGCGTCTGCACCGTTGCTTCCACTGTCGGTAGCCAATCTCGAATTGCCTCGTAGGCCAGCCAGCGTCCCAATTCTGTCATCGCAGAACGAAAAAGTACCGATGGGGTGGCGGCGTCGCGGGCGACAGCCAGCCAATGTTTAATTAACGGGTGGGGCGGAACGTAAACGCGCAGTTGCAGGGGCATGAGGAAATTGGGGAAATTGCTAGATTTGAAGGATTTGATGCGGTGCGATCGTTTTCGTTGGCGTAGCCCCCCGTAGGGGCGGACTTCGCTAACGATCGCTCTGTGCAACTTATCACAATCTTCCATTCTTTGAATCTAAAATCTAAAATCCTATAAGTCTCTTTGTTTGTAGACCTTCGTCACTTTATTGAAATATATTTTCAATAGTATTGACATAAATTAGCAACAAGGCTATAGTAATTTTTAGTGTTCTCCTCTCAAAGGATAGGCAGACGGGGGCAGTCGGCAATGGTAGACTGTTCCCGCATTTTTTTTGAAGCAGGGGCACGGGGAATTGGTAATTGGGCATTGGCCAAACAGGGCATTGGGCCTTATAGCATCGGGAATTGGTAGCCACTAACAAATAACTAATGACTGCTGACTAATGACTAAGGACTAAGGACTTCTTCCTTCTGGAGCGATCGACTGTAAAATTGTAAAAATATTAAGATTTTTAACCTAATGTCAGCCCCTACCCAATCCCAGTTATTCTCCGCCAACTCCCGCCCGACAGAGCAAGAGTTTGATGTGATAGTCATCGGTTCCGGCATTGGCGGACTCGTGACTGCAACCCAGCTAGCAGCCAAGAAAGCCAAAGTTTTGGTGCTCGAAAGCTACACAATTCCGGGGGGTAGTGCTGGATATTTCGATCGAGAAGGCTACAGATTTGATGTCGGAGCCTCCATGATATTTGGGTTCGGACAGCGCGGCACCACCAACCTCCTCACCCGCGCCCTCAAAGCCGTCAACGTCACCCTAGAAACAATCCCCGATCCGGTACAGCTTCACTATCACCTACCCTCAGGTCTCGATCTGGAAGTTCCCCAGCCTTATGACAAATACTTGCAAGAATTAATTGACAGGTTTCCTCACGAGCGCGAAGGCATCCAGAAATTTTACGGCGAATGCTGGAACGTATTCAACTGCCTCAACGGCATGGAATTGCTATCCCTAGAAGAACCTGGATATCTAGTTCGAGTCTTTTTTCAGAATCCTTTAGCCTGTTTGGGATTAGTAAAATATCTCCCTCAAAATACTGGCGACATAGCGCGGCGCTACATAAAAGACCCGACTTTGCTGAAATTTATCGACATGGAATGCTACTACTGGTCTGTAGTACCCGCAGACTTAACGCCGATGATTAACGCCGGAATGGTATTTTCTGACAGACATTACGGCGGCATCAATTATCCCAAAGGCGGAGTCGGTCAAATTGCCCAAAAATTAGTAGAAGGATTAGAAAAATGCGGCGGCAAAATTCAGTACAAAGCTAAAGCCAAAAAAATTATCACAGAAAACGGTCGCGCTGTCGGAGTCGAGCTAGTAACCGGCGAAGTTTACCGGGCAAAGCGGATAGTTTCTAACGCCACCCGCTGGGATACTTTTGAGAAACTGCTGCCTGCTGAAGAGATGCCAGCTAGCGAGAAGAAATGGCAGCAGCGCTATCAAAAAGCCCCCAGTTTCTTGAGCTTGCATTTAGGAGTAGAAGCCAGCGTCATCCCTGCTGGTACTGCCTGCCACCACATTTTGTTAGAAGATTGGGACAAAATGGAAGCGCCAGAAGGAACTATTTTAGTATCAATTCCGACGGTACTCGACCCAGATTTAGCTCCGGCAGGATATCACATTGTTCATGCTTTTACTTCGAGTTGGATGGAAGAGTGGGAAGGACTTTCGCCACAGGAATACGAGGATAAAAAAGAAGAGGCTGGCGGCAGAATTATTGACAGATTAGAAAAGATTTTTCCGGGTTTAGATGCTGGTTTGGATTATATGGAAGTTGGGACGGCGCGTTCTCACCGCCGCTTTTTGGGCCGCGAAGATGGAACTTACGGGCCGATTCCCCGCCAGAAGTTAATGGGTTTGTTGGGAATGCCGTTTAATCGAACTTCTATGCCAGGTTTGTATTGTGTCGGCGATAGTACGTTTCCCGGACAGGGTTTAAATGCGGTGGCATTTTCTGGGTTTGCTTGCGCCCATCGAATTGCTGTGGATTTGGGTTTTTAGTGGTAGGGTTCGTCACATTTAAAATAACCCCAATCAGGTTTGTAGTGAGGACTTCAGTCCTTATCCAACAAGATAGGACTGAAGTCCTCACTACAAACCTAAAGACTAAAAACCCGGTTTCTGGAGAGAAACCGGGTTTTTTAACTTAAAATTGGCACTTCGCATTATTTAAAAGAGTTTACTGCTCGTAGCTGCCGCCTACGCCGATTTGGGTATTGTAGATTTTGGCATCAGTAATAGTCATGTTTTCCATTGATGCGCCTGATACGTCAGTGGTGTTGATGATGGCGGCTGTCAGATTTGCCCGATCGAGGTCTGCGCCATTTAAACTGGCGTTAGTCAGGAAAACTGCGGTTAAGTTGGCACCCGTCAAGTTAGCGCCGGTCAAGTCAGCGCCTTCGAGGTTAGCATTGGAGAGGTTTGCGCCTTGCAAATTCGCTTCTCTCAAATCTGCACCAATCAAATGAGCCTCCGCCAAATTTGCTCCTGACAAGTCACACCCAAAGCATTGCCCAGTGGAGAGTAGCTGCTTGACCTGAGCGGGATTTGCAGCGCTAGCGGGCCCGGCCAACAGTAGGGGAGCAATTAAAAAAGTTGCGGCTAATAGATGGCGTTTCATAATCCCTTTTCCTCGCCAGACTTGGTGTTTAAGTTCTTCTGTTTATATCTACAAGCTTACCACGGTCGTTTTCGCAAATTTGCGATCGAATTCACAGACCTGCTGTGATATTCATTGTCCTCCGCAACTGGCAGGTGGTCTAGAAAAGCTCGCAAAACTTAATATCGTAAAACTTAACACTGCCGAACTTAATACGGTCTGTTTTTGTAGTTACCTTTTCTAGGTTAGCCCGGACAGCAAACAGACGTTTGCTTCTAAAGATGGATATGATTAGTGATGAATGATGTTATAGGTTGATTCTATCGAAAAAAGTTCCCCCAATACATATTTGTTAATAAAACTGTCATTGGACAGAATTTGCACACTTAAAATCCATATACGGTTATAACTTTAGAGGTAGAGGCAGAGCTGTCACCCGCCAGCTCGCCAACCACACATCGGGTGGATTTTTAACAAAAAAATTTAATTATGTCTCAGCAGCGCTGTAAAAATCCACGCACTGCATGGAAAGCAGGGCTTTTTATGACTGTGGTAGAGTCTGTGCGACGATCGCCAAAATGAATTAAATCCTATGATAAAAAATGATTCCTCCAAGCATCTGCCGACTTTAGATCAAGTAATTGACCGCTCCCCCTTGACAGTTGCGCCCGATACCCCATTAGCAGAAGTCATTACCCTGATGGGCCAACGGCGCGGAAGTTGCTCTCTAAACGCAGACATTCCACCCACCGATATCTACCCGCAACTCACAGAAATCCCAAATCCCCTCACCTCAAGCGCCCTCAGAGACGCCAGAGGTATCTGCGTCTTTGTCGTCGAACAATCCCTCGAAAAATCCGACTCCCAATCTGCTCAAAATTCCCAATTGCAAGGAATCTTCACCGAGAGGGATCTCGTCGATTTGATTGCATCGGGCAAAAACTTAAAAAATGTTACGATCGCAGAAGTTATGCAGCAGCCGGCAGCAACTCTGACGAAAGGTGAAGATCGAGACATTTTTAGCGCCTTAATTCTGTTGGGGCAACAACGAATTCACCATTTGCCAATATTAGACAGTGACGGTCAACTTTTAGGAGTAATTACCCCAGAAAGCATTCGCCAAGGCATGGTGCAACCGGCAAATATCTTAAAAATGCGCCTGGTGAAAGAAGTAATGACTGCACAAGTTATTCAAGCGCCTGTTACCTCGTCAGTTATGAGTTTAGCCGAGTTGATGGCGCAGCACCGCGTTAGCTGCGTGGTAATTACAGCGCCAACAGAATTATCGATGAATTTGTCGTTCCCAATTCCTCTAGGTATAGTCACGGAACGGGATATTGTCGAATTTCAAGCTTTAGATATAGATTTGTCGCAGACGATCGCCGAAACTGTAATGAGTAGCCCTTTATTTAGTCTCAAGCCAGAAGACTCGCTTTGGGTGGCTCATCAGGAAATGCAGCAGCGTTTAGTCCGCAGGTTAGTAGTCACTGCCGAAGGCGGAGAACTGCTGGGAATAGTTACTCAAAGCACTTTACTGAGCGTACTTGACCCGATGGAAATGTCCGGGGCGATCGATATTTTGCACGCCAGCGTCCAAGAACAGACTAGCGAATTGCAAAAAGCGATCGCATCTTTGAGCTTGACTAACAGCCGACTGGAACAGGAAATCGTTACCCGCAAGCAGGCAGAGGTGCGGCTGCAACTGTTAGAATCTGCCGTAGTTAACGCTAACGATGCGATCGTAATAATGGATGCGGGATACAGCGATATCTCCGATCCCACCATCATCTATGTCAACGAAGCTTTTACCCAAATGACCGGTTATCGGCCCGCAGAAATTATCGGCCAAACACCGAGTTGTCTGCGCGGGCCCGACAGCGATGGTTCTCAAGTTGCAAAAATTCGTCGCGCTTTCTCTCGCCGAGAACCCCTGCGCTTGGAATTGATCAACTACCGCAAAGACGGTTCAACTTATTGGGTGGAACTCAACAGCGTACCCGTTGCTGACGAGTCGGGAAACCTGACTCACTGGGTATCCGTGCAGCGGGATATTAGCGATCGCAAGCGCATGGAACAAGCTTTTTTTAAGGAAAAAGAACTAGCTCAAGTTACTCTGCAATCGATCGGCGATGCAGTAATTGCTACTGACAGCCACGGCTACATTTCTACCCTCAATCCAGTTGCCGAAAAACTCACGGGTTGGTCAACCTCAGAAGCTAAAGGTTTGCCCCTCGCGGGCGTGTTGAGAATAGTTGACGAAACTACTCGGATGCCGATCGAAAATATCGCTCAAATTGCTTTGTACGAAGGTCGGATTGTTGACCAAGGACACAACAGCTTGCTGATTGCCCGCCACAACCGCGAATTTGCGATCGACCATTGCGTCGCCCCCATCCACGCCAGCAACGGCACAATTGTCGGGGCCGTCGTTGTATTTCGAGATGTCACCCAAGTGCGAACTCAAGCGCGACAACTCACCTGGCAGGCAACTCACGACCCCCTGACGCAATTGGTTAACCGTCACGAATTTGAGTACCAGCTAGAACACGCCCTGCACAGTTCTCAAGGTTACGGTCAAGAACACGTGATGCTTTACCTGGATCTCGATCGCTTCAAAATAGTTAACGATACTTCTGGTCACGTTGCAGGCGACGAACTGCTGCGCCAAGTCAGCCAGCTACTTAAAAGCAATATCCGCAAAACCGATATTTTGGCGCGCCTGGGCGGCGATGAGTTTGCTGTACTCCTGTACAATTGTCCGCCAGAACAGGGCTTAGATGTTGCAAAATTGCTACTGCAAAACATTCAGGAATTTCGGTTTGCGTGGCAGGACAAAACTTTTGCGATCGGCGTCAGTATCGGTTTGGTGGCAATTAATCGCAAAACAGTATCGACTTCTGCGGTGTTGAGCGCGGCAGATCTAGCCTGCTATGCTGCTAAAAATAAAGGCCGCAATCGGGTGCAGGTTTATCAACCGGGCGATCGCGAATTAATCAAACAGCACGGCGAAACCCAGTGGGTGGTCGAAATCAATCAAGCTTTAGAAGATAATCGGTTTCGCTTGTACTCTCAGCCGATCGTACATTTGCGAGAGCTCCCCACCACCGGCACCCACTGCGAAATCCTCCTCCGCCTTCAACTTCAGACTGGTCAGTTAGTCTCACCAATGGCATTTATTCCGGCAGCCGAACGCTATAACTTGATGCACGCGATCGATCGCTGGGTAATTCGCACTTTATTTAGCAATTTATCTCAAATTTTCACGGCAAATCTCTTAGTCCAAAACCACGGGGCAGACGATAATATAGTTACCTTACCTGCTTGCTGCCCCTTGTCTAATTCACAAGCTTCATTTGACAAATATTCTAGCCTTTATGCGATCAACCTTTCTGGGGACAGCATTAACGAAGAAAAATTCATCGACTTTATTCAAGAGCAGTTTTCTCTCTATCAAATACCGCCGGAAATAATTTGTTTTGAAATTACCGAAACCGTGGCGATCGCGAATCTCAGCAAAGCAGCCTGCTTAATTTGGAAACTCAAGGAACTCGGCTGCCAGTTTGCCTTGGACGACTTCGGTAGCGGGATGTCTTCTTTTGCTTACCTGAAAAATTTGCCTGTTGACTATATCAAAATAGATGGCAATTTTATTAAGAATCTTGCCGAGAATCCTATTGATATTGTCATGGTTGAAGCTATTACCAAAATTGCCCACGCCATGGGAATTAAAACTATTGCCGAGTATGTGGAAAGTCAAGCAGTTATGGATAAACTCAAGGAACTTGGGGTAGATTACGGTCAAGGTTATTATTTGGGAAAGCCTCAAACTTTTACTTTTGGCTCTCCTATTGTAGAGGAAGTTTTGGGAGAATTTTCGGTTGATTCTTTGGGTTTTGAGACCAAGTTAGCTTCTTGAATAGTTGACAGTTGACAGTTGACAGTTGACAGTTGAGAGGGGAGCATCTCAGTTTTGCTATAGTGCGAGCGTCCCCGCTCGCGTGCTTGTACACACGCGAGCGGGGACGCTCGCACTGTAAGAAAAAATGCTTCTTGCAAAACTGAGATGCTCCCGTTGAGAGAAGGAAGAGGGAGAATTTCCCAATTACCAATTCCCAATTACCAATGACAACTATTCAACAAGCCAACCGCCAACTGCTTTCCTGTCAACAGTCAACAGTCAACAGTCAACTGATAGCAGCTTCAATGTACTGACTGTCTAAGAGAAAAGCACCTTTTTCAAATCGAATGCCCCAATAATTGCCGGGACGCCGATCGATCACAACACCCTGGGCCCCGATCGCAATTACATTCGCAGGCCGCAGCATCGGCATCGGTTCGGCAGTTTTCACGAAAGGTGGCATCGCCACAACTCGGACTTTTTGACCAATGGTAAATTCTTTATCCATAGTTTTTATGTTTTTATTGGCGATCGGGACACGGCTAGGTTAGCCAAAATTCATTGTGGCGTACTTTTGGCAGAACTCCCGCCTACGGCTTTGTGTCAAACTAAGAATTGATAGAAAATGGCTGATATAAAAGTAGGGGATAATTGGTATGGCTACAAGTCGTCGCATAGAGCGCGTAGCTTCAATGATTAAGCGGGAAGTCAGCCTGATGTTGATCAACGGCATTAAGGACGATCGAGTCGGTGCAGGTATGGTTAGCGTTACCGATGTCATTGTTTCGGGAGACCTTCAGCATACAAAAATCTTTGTCAGCATTTACGGTACTGATGAGGCCAAGGCCGAGACTATGGAAGGTTTGAAATCGGCAACTAGCTATGTCCGCAACCAGTTAGGCCAGCGGGTACAACTGCGTCGGACGCCGGAAGTGATATTTCTCGAAGACCGTTCCCTGGAACGGGGTGATAAAATGGTGATACTGCTGAATCAGCTTTCTGCCGATCGCAAACCAGGTATGTTTGACAACGAAGAATTGACGGATGATGGCGAAAAATTGGCAAATGATGATGATGATGATGATGATTTAGAAGAAGACGAGGATTAATCTCAAATCCGGTGGCATTGGAATTATGTAATGCGAGTGTCCAAATCTATAATTCCAATGCCCAATTCCCAATTCCCAATTCCCAAATCCCAAATCTAAAATCCCAAATCTAAAATCGAATGATTGACAATCTTTCCTTGCCCGAACTTGTAGCCCAGATGTTCGTGGTGCGCGCTTCAGGCTACTTGTTTGACCACCAAATTCGCTATCGGGCCTGGGAACCAACGGCCGACAAACTCCGCTATTATCTGGAAAATTTGGGCGTGGGTGGGGTAATTTTGGTGGGGGGAAGTGCTGCGGAATTGGCTGTTCGATCGCACCAATTGCAGTCTTGGGCAAAATTTCCGCTGCTGCTGGCTGCTGATATTGAGGAAGGTGTCGGCCAGCGGTTCGCCGGAGCGACTTGGTTTGGGCCGCCGATGGCTATTGCTGAAATTGCGCGGCACGATGCAGGTAAAGCCGATCGCTATGCGGAACAAATGGGGGCTGTGACTGCGATCGAAGCTAGGGCGATCGGTCTCAATTGGATTCTCGCACCGGTGGTCGATGTTAACAACAATCCCGACAATCCTGTGATTAACGTCCGCGCTTTTGGCGAGACATCGGAAATTGTCGGAAAATTGGCAAGTGCTTTTATTCGCGGTGCTCTCGAACACCCGATTTTAACTACGGCTAAGCATTTTCCCGGCCACGGAGATACGGCGGTTGATTCTCACTTGGAATTGCCGGTTTTGCCGCATTCGCCCGATCGATTGGCTGAGATTGAGTTGCCTCCTTTTGTAGGGGCGATCGCCGCCGGGGTCGATGCTGTGATGAGTGCTCACTTGCTGATTCCGGCTTGGGATGACCAGTTTCCGGCTACTCTTTCTCGCAAAATTTTGATCGGAAAGCTGCGGGAAGAGTTGGGATTTGATGGTTTGATTGTGACTGATGCTTTGGTGATGGGCGCGATCGCCAATAAGTACGGCGCGAACGAGGCTGCTGTTTTGGCGGCTGAGGCTGGTGCTGATGTTTTGCTGATGCCGCTTGACCCAGAAGGGGCGATTCTGGCTGTCTGCGAAGCTGTCACTCAAGGGCGACTCGACACAGCACAAATCAAGGAATCTGTCAATCGAATCTGGAAGGCGAAAATTAAAGTGGGTTTGTCGATCGACCAAACAGCGACAAATCCCAAATTCGACCCCCCTCAACCGCCTCTGAGCAAGGGTGGGAGTTCCAGCGACTTAATTTTGCTGGCAACAGCAGAGGCAAGGGCGACGGCTGCCGATATTTTGCGAGATTCTTTAAAATTTGGTGGCGCTTTGCCTTTAGTGGCTAAAAAACCCTCGGACAAGCAAATTTTGCGGAATTTGATTGTGGTAGATGATGTTTTGGGTTGCGAGTTTTTGGGAAAACACACTCCGGCGATCGCTATTCCCGAACAGTTTGGTTACGAATTGCAACTAATTGACGATCGGACAGGCGATTTGAGTCATAATTCAAGCGCAGAGCATTTTTCTCCGACACTGCTGCAAATTTTCATTCGCGGCAATTGCTTCCGAGGTAGTGCCGGATTGACCCAAGCGGCTCAAGATTGGTTTAAGAATTTATTAAAGACGGGAGAACTGCAAGCTGTGGTAGTTTACGGAAGTCCCTACGTTTTAGAACAATTTTTGCCGCACTTGCCTCCGACTATTCCTTATATATTTTGTTTCGGACAAATGCCCGCAGCGCAATCTCTCACTCTAGAGTTGCTGTTCGGCATTAACAAAACGGGGAATGCTTGATCTGCCAGACTGCTGAGTCTTTCCTTGGCTTCATCAGCACTTAAATCGATCCACCCGGTTTCTGTCAAAAATTTTGCTTTTGCGGCGCAGCATCCAGAAACCGGGAATCTGTCGCAACTTTCTAAGTCCTGAATGAAGCTTTGCCGTATATTCGCGTGTTAGCCTGGAATATCTGCCACGTCTCAAAATCCCCAAGCAGATCCCATTGCTCGCTCATCATCTCTATAAGTTTTTCAAATTAATCTGCAAACAGTATCTCAGTATACAGAAAAAAAATTAACTTCCATAATCCTAAGTTTGGATTATATTATTAACAGGGCCATAATTTTTTAGTAGTAAAACCTTGAGGGCGCATTATGATTCAGTCAACTATCAGAATCCAATACTCTTTAGATGTTATCCAAGACGAAGCACGCCACCTCGTCCATGAAGGCGTACTCAGCAGGCAACAGCCTATTTACACACTGTGTCAGTTCATTCCGCCCCGAGAATGGGCTTGCGTAGAAGGAGAATTGGAAAAATGCGATTTCTTGTTGCGCGATCGCATCGCCGACTTAATCGGTACTGAAAACTGGGACAACGACTAAATTGTGGTTCTGTTTAATAAGTTTGCAAGTGGGTTTGCAAGTGGGTTTCCAACTAAATTCGGGCTGTGTTAAAGATGCTTGATCCTTTAATCAGGGTAATTTTCAGCGCGCAAATTTTCCAACTCTATTCTGAGCGCTGCCATCTGTGCAGTTAATTCTTGAATCTCTAGTTTTACATCAGGCTGTACAACCAACTCGGGAGGAGTGTCAGTTGCTGTATCCGATTGCTGATGCGATCCGGATTCCTCGCTGCGTGCATTCTCCCGATCGCCTGGTTGAGAGAAAATAGTATCGACAAAATTACGGGCTTCTCGATCGGTCATTTCTCCTTTTTCAACCAACTCCGAAGCTAGTGGACTTAAATCCGACTGACGAAGTTTGTCCAGATTTTCTTCTCGCTTCTGGGGATCTTGCAGTGTCTCAAGTAAAAAGGAAGTTGCACCTAAAGTTAGGTGAAATCCAGTTTGCAGCATTTGAGGCAGGTTATCGGGATTCATCTAAGAAATGCCGCTAGAAAGTTTTTCGGAGTTTTTGGTTCGCCAGTTAATCCCTATGCGGCGGGATTGCCGCTTTTCGAGCGCAGATGCGAAGTTTTTGGTCGCGATGCCCGTTCACAAAAGTACGCCTTTAGAGGGATGATTTTTTTTCGCAATACAATCATTCTATCATTACTGCGTAAATTCCGAAACGTCAAGTGTAAAGTTTTGTGAAGAAGACTGAGACCTAGCCTGTGGATGGAACAGTCGAGCGATTTGAGATTTGAGATTTGAGATTTGAGATGGAACAGGAGTTACCGACTGCGATCGCAGAAAGCCGGGGCTAGAAACCCAGTTTCTGAGAAAAATTTGCAACGAGAAACGAGAAATATTCGTAGAAACCGGGTTTCTGAGGTTGCAAGTGCATAAATCAAATCTATTTGACCTTTGAGATTTAATGCGGTTAGGGATACAGCGCCTCGCCGGTGGATGGGTCAAAAATAAATAGTCGATCGAAGTCAAGCTGTACCGTCAGCCGATCGCCCGGACGCAAGCGAACACCCGCCGGTACTTGTAACTGTACAGTAGTTTCAGCACCCAACGCAGGTAAACTCGCCCGGATTAAAATTTCTCGCCCCAGAGGTTCAACTACTTTTACCTCTACATCGAGAGGGACTTTTTCTAAAGCCCAAATATCCCTATTGAAATCATCCTCTTCTGCTGTTTGTGGCGTAAAGATTTCTATATTTTCTGGACGAATTCCCAAATCAAATGCTTGTCCTTCTTTCGCCTGCAATCTTTTATGAATCGAGGGCGGACAGGCTAAAGATTGACTTCCTACCTGAAAAGATTCGTTTGCATAAATTGCAGGTAAAATGTTCATAGCAGGATTGCCTAAAAATGTGGCAACCATCCGATTAGCTGGTTTAGCGTAAATGCTTTGCGGGTCTCCGATTTGCTGAATTTTGCCTCCATTTAAAACTACAATTTTATCAGCTAAAGTCATCGCTTCCACTTGGTCGTGGGTGACATAAACTGTGGTAATTCCCAGCCTTTGATGGAGTTGTTTGAGTTCGGCCCTAGTGTCGTCTCGCAGTTGGGCGTCGAGGTTAGAAAGCGGTTCGTCTAAAAGGAATACTTTGGGTTCGCGGGCGATCGCCCTTCCGAGTGCTACCCGCTGCTGCTGTCCGCCTGATAGCTGTTTCGGCTTGCGGTTGAGGAGGTGATCGATCGAGAGCGATCGGGCTACAATTTCGACTCTTTCTTTAATTTTTGCAGCATCAACATTCCGCATCCGCAATCCAAAAGCCAAATTTTCGGCGACAGTCATGTGCGGGTAAAGCGCGTAATTTTGAAATACCATTGCGACATCGCGCTGTCTCGCCGGAATGTTATTAACTAAATTATCTCCAATATAAAGATTGCCAGAAGTTGCAGTTTCCAAACCTGCAATTGTCCGCATAATTGTAGACTTTCCGCAGCCGGAGGGCCCGACTAATACCCAAAATTCTCCATCCGGGATTTTGAA
This sequence comes from Microcoleus sp. PH2017_09_SFU_O_A, assembly GCF_020738625.1. Taxonomy (NCBI): domain Bacteria; kingdom Bacillati; phylum Cyanobacteriota; class Cyanophyceae; order Oscillatoriales; family Microcoleaceae; genus Microcoleus; species Microcoleus sp. PH2017_09_SFU_O_A. The sequence goes on along the minus strand of NZ_JAEQCF010000005.1, from coordinate 82,757 downwards.
ACTGATGTTTTCAATCGCGGTGACATTTTGGTAGCGTCTAGTAATATTTTCTAAGCGAACGTTTGCCATTTGTTAGTAGTTATTGGTTACTGGTTATTAGTTATCTGCTAGACCTCTAGGGTGCGTCAGACGAAGTTATACAACGATTATCTAGGGTTCCAGATTTGACGCACCTACGATATGTGCCAGTTGGCATTAGTCCTATGGCTTTTACCTTTTATCTTCGGAAAGCTTGTTCAATTCTAAAACTGTGCGGGCTAATTCTTCAACGATTGGTGTAGATTCAGCTTGGCGTAATGCTTCTACTAAAGAATTGTAATACCAGAGAGTACCATCTTTTTTGCCTTTGAAGCGTTCCCAAACGCGATCGCCTAATTCACGGTAATCTTTCAGGATCGATCGCGCATTATAAAGTTTATCAGCCGCCGAGACCAATCTGACGGAGTGGGAAGCTTGAGAAATGCGATCGATATAAGCTTGTTTGCGATCGCGCCAAGGGGGTTTCGCCGTCGCATCGCTGTCGGTACAGCCGTCTACAATCGCTGTGACGATATCCCCAAAGTGGTTGCGGATGGCTTCGCGGGTGGTGGGGCCGCCTCGATCTTCGATCGCATCATGAAGCAAAGCTGCGATCGCCTCATCTTCCGAAGCCCCGTATTCCAAAGCTATACTAGCAGTACCCAATAAATGAGCGATATACGGAACACCAGAACCTTTGCGGACTTGAGTTGCGTGCAATTCGGCGGCATAGGTGAGGGCTTCAGAAAATCGGTTTGATAGTATCATAGAAGTTACCTTATTTAATCCAGTCATCAAAGGCTAATCTCCTGTAAACTTAAAATATTCAAAGAGAGGTTGCGATCGTGACAGCTACTATAATCATACCAAAAAATGCCGACAAAAAATCACAGCCAGAATCACCGCCCGAATTAGAAAATACACCACAAATTCAACCCAAATCTGATCCACAAACAATCATATCTCTCGAAGATTTTTTAGTCAAACCGCCTGATAGAATGGAATGGGTTGACGGCAACTTAGTAGAGAAAACAGGAATGACATTCAAACACAGTTTGGCTCAATCTAAACTATCTACATCCTGGAGAAATTACCAAAATTCCAGCGGACAGGGAGGAGAAGTTCTGACCGAAATACTTTGTCGCACTAACAAGCAGGGCCGCCGACCAGATATCGCTTACATTACTCCCGAACTGCTGCCACAATCAGGCAATTTTACAGCATTTTCCCAAAGTTTTCCCTTGATAGCAGAAGTTGCTTCTCCCGAAGATAGCGGCGAAGAATTATTTGCAAAAGCTCACGAATATTTGGAGTCGGGCTGTCAAGAAGTCTGGCTGCTTTTTCCTGAAGCTAGATTAATATTTGTGAATGCCGGGGAACGCTGGCTGTTGTTTAATGCAGATGAAGTTGTTAACACTCAAACTGTACTTGCAGGTTTTAGCGTAGCTGTCAACGAACTACTCATTTAAAAAACTTAAATTGTTTTGCTAAATATTCAGATTTTATTGAAATTAATGATTGCTTAATCTCTCTCTTCTCCTCCACTGCACCCTCTGCCCCCTCTACCATGCGGTTCATTCATAAAAATCTTGGTAAAATTTTAGCAAAAATGTCCTCAAAGTTTGTTAAGCTGTTCTAGCAGTTTTTTTTGACTTGTAGTCACCATCACAGTAATGAGTCAGCAGGCAACCCTATTCCAGTACAAACCACTACACAAGCCAAACCAACTGATTTGCGGAACTGGTCAAACCGCTGTAGTGACTGGATGGACTGTAAAGCAAGCGATCGCCAAACACCTTCACCCCCATGAGTTTGCTGTGATTGGACAGTTGTACAGTTCAACTCGTGGAATTAGCTTTCTGATTCGGAATCTTTTATTCAATCCCCATGTTCGCTTTTTAGTAATCATGAACGCTACAAAAGAAGACCTCAATGCTGGTGGATGTAAGTGCCTGCTGGACTTCTTCCGTAATGGGTTTACAGAAGGAACCAGTGATACCGGACGCAAATGTTGGGTGATTAAATCTCCCATTACTGGGTATATTGATATTGAAATTCCAGCTAGTGCTTTGGAACAATTACGACAATCGATAGAGGAACCTGTAGAAGCAAAATCCATTTCTGAAGCTGTAGCCTCTGTCAAGTCTTACTCACAACAGAACATACTTGAACCCTGGGGTAATTACTTAGAATTTCCTATCTCTGAAATCGTTCCTACTATTCAACCTGGACCGCGTTACGGTCATCGGATAGAAGGAACAACTATTGCAGAAACTTGGGTTAAAATTATTCATCGCATCAAAACAACAGGTACAATTCGACCGACTGGCTACGATGGCAAATGGCAAGAATTAATTGATTTAATAGCTGTGGTGAAAAATGAGCCACCAGGCTTTTATTTCCCCGAACCAAATTATCTGCCCATTGACCGTCCTTTTGTTCAAGAATACACTTCACAAATATTAGATGATTCAGTGAAACGAGAAGGTGTTAAATACACTTATGGGCAGCGTCTTCGTTCTTGGTTTAATGGACGCGACCAGATTGAACAAGTTATTAATAAATTAATAGGTGAGATTGACGCTGCTAGTGCAGTTATGTCGCTGTGGGATGTAGCCGATCACGATTCAGGTGGCAGTCCATGCCTTAACCATATCTGGCTAAGAGTTGTGGATAACGAACTGTCAATGACTGCTACTTTCCGCAGTAACGATATGTTTAGCGCCTGGCCTGCTAACGCTATAGGATTGCGAAAATTGCAAGAACACATTCGAGACGCGATCGCCGATCGATCGGAGTACGATCTCAAGATGGGTCCACTGATTACCATTAGTCAGAGTGCTCATATCTACGATGATACTTTCGATTCAGTTGACCGGATTATCAACCAGCACTATCAAAAAATAGTTGATGCAGAACGTAGACGTTATTTCGATCCAAGTTATTCTGATTGCGATTCAGTGGGAAACTTCATCATCAAATTGGAGGATAAAACAATAGTTGTTTCCCAAACAACTCCTGGTAGTGGTGAAATTACCAAGCATTATAGTGGCAGAGATCCTCTCAAGCTATTACGAGAAATTTGTGCTAATTCTCCGGCAATACAGCCTGAACATTCAGGTTACTTAGGGCTAGAAATCCAGAAGGCTTTTGGCTGCATTGCAACTGGCAAAAAATATATTCAGGATCAATAAATCTAAGCGTCGTAAAGTTAAAGCATAGGAAATAGTTTATGTCGGTTCTAAGCGAGTGGGATATTATCAATGAGCTAGGTAGAGGGATATTTATTTATCCTTTTAAAGGGAAAGAACATAGCATCAGAGGTTGCTGTTTACGCCTAACGGCAAGTGAATATGCTTATACATTTAACATAGATCAACAAACTCAACAGAAACAAACCTTGCTTTTAAAAGATCGACAGGATAATAAACTTATTAAAATTCCCAGCCGAAAAACAGCTATAATATGGACTAATGAGTCAGTATTTGTTAACAATTATTTATGTGGAGTAATTCATTCACAAGTAAAATTAGTGTCACAGGGAATAGGACATCTTGGAACAAGAGTTAATCCTAATTATGGAGGTGTGATGGCTATAGCTCTTCATAATTTATCAGACAACGATATACAGATTAAAGTAGGTGATACTATTGCATATTTAAGAATTCATAGGTTGAGTTCAAAATCTTCTTTTTCTTCGGCATATAGAGACGATCCTGGTAAGCTTCATGATGCTATTCCTGAAGACTATCCAACACCGCCGGAACTTAGAAGCTGGTTAAACGATTCACAAAATCTGTGGAGAAAAGGAGATAAAAATGATATTTTAAAAGCGTTAGAGCAATCGTCTGAATATAAAAAAGCCAAGGATGAGCTTAAACAGAAATCTATTCGCTACCGTTTAGTTTTTAAGTATTTGCCACAGTGGGAACCGATGGTTTGGGCTACGATTGTCGCGGCATTAGCAGCAATTGGGGGAGCAATTGGGACATGGGTAGCAGTTTTGAAACCTTCTTCACCACCTTCTTTTGATCCAAAACCAATCATCACACCAAAGACACAAATAGCACCCACCCCTAAAGCAACCTCTGTTCCAAAATAATACTGTTGAGAAAGCGTAAAAATCAATGAACAAAGTATATATATCTGGTGCTTTAACAGGAATTGAGAAACCAGCAGAAGTCAAGAGTTTCTATGAAGCCATTGGTCTGCTTTGCCAAGAAATAGGTTTTCAAGCGTATGTTCCACATATGTATACCGATCCCATCAATAACCCTGACATTAGTCCTAGCCAAGTATTTGAGAGAGACAAACATCAAGTTAGTACATCAGATTTAGTCATTGCTTACCTTGGCTCCTTCTCTTTTGGTGTGGGAATGGAGCTAGCTTATGCTGAAATGAATAATATTCCTATTGTGATTATTTATGAAAAAGATAAAGTTATATCAAGATTTCCACTGGGTATCCCTACAGTAATTGCTGAAGTTCAGTTTCAGACTTATGAAGATGCTTTGAACCAACTTAAAAACGTTTTGGAACAGAAAAAAATACAGCAGCTTATGAATAAAACCTATCAAAGACCAAATTGGGATGAATACTTTTTGATGTTGGCAAAATTGGCCGCAACGCGATCGACTTGTCTGGCATTTCCCGTCGGCGCGGTAATCGCTAAAAACAGGCAAGTTTTAGCTACGGGTTACAACGGTTCCCCCTCAGGTTCGGTACACTGCACGGCTCAAGGCTTCTGCTATCCGGGTTTGAGCAGTTGCGATGCTAGCAAAACTTTGCCGTCGCGGGCGGTTCACGCTGAAGCAAATGCGATCGCCACTGCTGCCAAACACGGCATATCTACGGCTGGAGCTAGCATTTATGTGACTTTAGAACCCTGCATTTATTGTTTGAAATTAATTATTTCCGCCGGCATTCGCGAAGTATTTTACGAAACTGTTTTTAACAGCGGAGAAAAGGCGGCCTTGAGAGATTCTTTTATAGCCGATGGTATTGTTGAATTCAAACAAATTAAGCTATCTGAAAGTACAGCAAAAAGATCGGCTTCATTTCTGCTGAATCCTACATCTGTTCCAAAAGACGATCGACCATTCGGTTCGTAGTCAGGACTTTAGTCCGCATTCAAGAAGGACTAAAGTCCTCACTACAAACCTTCTCTCTTGGGTTGGTAGTGAGGACTTCAGTCCGCATTAAAGAAGGACTAAAGTCCTCACTACAAACCTTTTCAATCAAACTCATTCACAGCTTGCAAATAGTCGATCGCCGCATCTATCCTCGAACTATACTTAAAAGCAAACTGATCGAACCAATATCTCTCATCGGAATTTTTATCCAAATTCTTCAGCCAAACCTGAGCTTGCCTAACTTTCTGCCTGTGCGTTTGTACGTCTAACTCTGACTGCACAATCTTTTCTGCTGGCTTCGGTGCTAGTGCCGTCACTTCCTGAGGTTTATTTTCTGCTTCGTGCAGAGGCTGAAGCGGTTGTTGTGCAGCCACTTCCTGAGCTTTATTTTGTGCTTCGTATTCAGCCTTGATTTCAGCTAAATCCTTGTCAAAAGTACCAGAATACTTGATATCTGCTGTTTTAAAAGTTTGATTTGACGGCACTGCTGCTGGTTGGGAAAGCGGTTGTGCTTCCACTGGCGGCTGACTTGGCGCGTCGCGATTTTTTTGAGATGCTTGATATTCTGCCCTAAGTTCAGCTAACAGGCGATCGATCGATTCCATGACTTAAAACCCCCTTTAAAAAATCCTGCCCAGCAACCAGGCACAAATATAGTCCCGCAAACAACCCGCAGCCTCCTCAATCAGTTATTGCATTCAGCAATACTTCCGTCAGGGTCATTCCTTCGATATCATCCATCGTCACTGTATCAACGATATCGAATTTAGCTCCGGCGCTTTGCAGTTCGTCATCCAATATCTTGAGAAACTTAGTCGCTTCCGGGGCATTCCCTACTTGAATGAAGGAAATCGCCAGCTCTTCATCTCGATCGAGCTTCCGCGATGCCTCTATAATTGTTTTCATTACTTCCTTGCGATCGTCCGGTTCGCCGTCCGTCACCACTAATATGGTTTCGCCATTTGGCTTGGTCTTACCGGATGCTTTGCGCTGAAAATAATTGTTGAGAGAATCTAGCAGCACCGCAGCCAAATTTGTAGTCCCGGAAGGTTCGTTTTCTTGGAAGATTTGCACTACTTTAGCTGATGTTACATTTTCGTAGCGTTTGAAGCGACCAGAAAAAACGTAAACTGTGATGCCGTCTGGGTCAAGTTCTTCGCATTTATTCGCCAGTGCGACAGTCGATTCTTGCATCAGCGCCCAGCGACTTTTTCCTCCCATCTGGTCTTTGGTGTACATACTGCCGCTTTTGTCAATGATGATTGTATAATCGCGGTTCTGAAGCATAAGATTTTTCCTGTTAATTAAGAAGTTTTTCCAAAAAAGAGCAAAACCAGCGAGCATAAGCGGTTGAGCTTGATTTTGCTCGCTGCGTTTTTTAGTTGATTTGCGATCGCAAATACCCGAATTTAAGCTGCAACTAAAGCGTTTTTAAGCGGCTTCCAGCTAAAAGCTCGATCGCCCCCCATCTCTACTGCTATTTTAACTCGCGGCTCTAGCGTCGGCAAAACAGTCAAATACTCAACTTCCTGACTCGACAAAACCTGCCCTTCAATAATCCAAAGCACCAGTCCTTTAGATTTCGGCGGCAAATTATCTAATTGAGTTTGCAACATTGGAGGTACGTAGTAGGTGTAACCCACAGCCCCTTCATTGCCAGTAGTTTTCTTGCCCAAATGCGGCGGTCGCACCCCGTGAACTCCGGTCAAATACATCGCCAAATCGCCCAAACCCCGCGCCGTAATCGTGTACGCACCGTAGCCGGCAGCCCGCAGCCGTCGCAGGTAACGGCCCTCAAATCCTCCCTCTAAAGGAACGTACAGGGCTAGCGACCCCGACTTTTCCAAATCCCGAATCATATCCGCACCAGTTGTAATCAGTCCCATAAATTTGTCTAGCCTGCTGTTTAAAATTTGGTCGATCGCCCATTGCGAGCTTAAAGTATTATAAATGCTAAAGCTGAGGCGAAAAGTTATCAAAAAAGGCCTTGACAAATAACAAACACTTCATGTAATATTGTTAACTGGCGCTGTGAAAGGATACTGAGTAGCTTGCTATTCAAGTCCTAGCCCAAATAAGCAAGACCGACATTAAACTCGGAGATCGAATAGGTAAAAAACCTAGAATCTCAACCCTTGCAAGACTTCCACAAGCTCGCTCCCAAATTTAAAACTCAAATTTTAAACACCGAGGAAAGCTGTTGGTTGATAACAGTTAATTGCAGGAACACTGAAATAGATGTTTCTGCACAAGAGCAAGCGGATTGACGTAAACTTCGCAATCCGAAACCTCTTGCGTAAATAAAAGGAAAAAAATCCGTGTCTGTAGGCATTCTTGGCACTAAACTAGGCATGACTCAAGTGTTTGACGCTGAAGGGAGAGCAATCCCCGTCACCGTCATACAAGCAGGGCCTTGTACAGTAACTCAAATCAAAACTAAACAAACTGATGGCTACACTGCCATTCAGATTGGATACGAAGAAGTAAAACCAAAGGCTCTCAACAAGCCAGAATTGGGACACCTTGCCAAGTCGGGGGCGAATCCATTGCGCCACTTGCACGAATACCGCTTGGAAGATACCAGTTCCTTTGAATTAGGCCAACAAGTAAAAGCAGACGCTTTTACACCGGGACAAATCGTAGATGTCATCGGTACCAGCATCGGTAAAGGTTTTGCAGGCTTTCAAAAGCGCCACAACTTCAAACGCGGCCCCATGTCTCACGGTTCTAAGAATCACCGCGAACCTGGATCGATCGGACCTGGAACCACTCCCGGACGCGTCTATCCCGGTAAAAGAATGGCAGGACGCATGGGCAACGTTCAAGTTACCGTCCGCAAACTGACAATTGTCCGGGTGGATGCAGAGCAGAATTTGTTGCTGATCAAGGGAGCAGTTCCCGGAAAAGCTGGCGCCTTAGTCAATGTTGTTCCTGAGAAAAAAGTTGGGTGGTAGTTATTGGTTATTGGTTATTTGTTATTGGTTATTGGTTATTAGCAACAACTAACAACTAACAATCAACAAATAACAACCAACAACTGACAACTAACAACTAACAACCAACAACTGACAAAGGAAAAAGGACAAAAGATATGGTTAACTGTGTAGTGCGAAATTGGCAAGGCGAAGAAGTTGGAGAAACAACTTTAGAGCTTCGCGTAGCCAAAGAAGAAAATGCGTCTCACATCGTTCACAGAGCCTTGAGACGGCAAATGGTCAACGCCCGTCAAGGGAATGCTTGCACCAAAACTCGATCGGAAGTTAGAGGCGGCGGCCGCAAACCCTGGCGTCAAAAAGGCACAGGTCGAGCCAGAGCAGGTTCGATCCGTTCTCCGTTGTGGCGGGGCGGCGGTGTCATCTTCGGACCGAAACCCAGAGACTTTGAAGTCAAAATGAACAAAAAAGAACGCCGTCTCGCTTTGCGGACAGCATTCTTTAGCCGTACCGAAGACATCATTGTGGTTGAAGAATTTGCAGAGCAATTTCCGAGACCGAAAAGCAAAGAATTGCTAAGTGCGATCGCCCGTTGGGGTATCGAAGCCCATAAAAAAGTTCTGTTAATCTTGCCAGAACCGCAACTCAACGTTTACCTGTCAGGACGCAACATCGAATTAGTCAACGTCATCTTGGCAACTTCTCTGAATGTTTACGACGTTCTCGCGGCTGACAAAATAATCGTCACCTCTACAGCCATAGCAAAAATTCAGGAGATTTACGGTGAGTAAAATCGACCCCCGCGACTACGCAGATTTGATCCAGCGTCCGATTCTCACCGAGAAAGCTACCCGAATGATGGAATTAAATCAATTCACATTTGACGTAGCGCCAAAAGCGACCAAGCCTCAAATCAAAGCTGCAATCGAAGAACTATTTAAGGTCAAAGTCATTGGCGTCAACACCCAAAACCCGCCGCGAAAAAAGCGCCGAGTAGGTAAATTCGTCGGCTTTAAACCTTGCTACAAGCGAGCAACAGTAACTCTGCTAGACGGAGACTCGATCCGCAAACTCCTATTCCCAGAAGTTTAGCCAATTTTGGATTTTAGATTTTAGATTTTAGATTCCAGTTAACTGATGCAAACTTCCCATCCAGGAAACTCGCAAGTTAACTTAATCCCAAATCTAAAATCCAAAACTGTCAAGTCCAAAATCCCAAGTCTAAAATCTAAAATCTAAAAGCGATTATGGGCATTCGTTCTTACCGACCTTATACCTCCAGCACCCGGGAACATACCGTCTCGGACTTCGCTGAGATTACCAAGTCAGAGCCTGAAAAGTCTCTAACTAGCAACAAGCACACCAAACAAGGCCGCAACAACCGAGGCGTCATTACCTGTCGCCACCGGGGAGGCGGTCACAAACGGCTTTATAGAACGATCGACTTCCGCCGCGACAAACACAGCATTCCTGCTACCGTCAAGGCGATCGAATATGACCCCAACCGCAACGCCCGCATCGCCCTTTTGTTCTACAAAGACGGCGAAAAACGGTACATCCTGCACCCGCTCAACTTAAACGTCGGTACAGTAATTGTCTCAGGCCCAGACGCGCCGATCGAAATTGGCAACGCCCTACCCCTGAAGAACATTCCCCTCGGTACCAGCGTCCACAACGTCGAGCTAGTACCAGGAAAAGGCGGACAAATCGTCCGTTCCGCAGGATCCAGCGCTCAGCTAATGGCAAAAGAAGGTAGCTACGTCACCCTCAAACTGCCATCCGGCGAACAACGGAAAGTCCGCGCCGACTGCTACGCTACGATCGGTCAAGTTGGCAACACAGACGCCAGAAACATCAGCCTCGGTAAAGCAGGCCGTACCCGCTGGAAAGGTCGCAGACCAACCGTTCGCGGTAGTGTAATGAACCCGGTGGATCACCCGCACGGTGGTGGCGAAGGCAGAGCGCCCATCGGGCGTCCGGGGCCTATGACTCCTTGGGGCAAACCAGCATTGGGTGCCAAAACTCGAAGCAAAAACAAGCGCAGCGACGCTTTAATCGTCCGGCGCCGTCGCAAATCTTCCAAGCGTGGGAAGGGCGGCAGACAAAGTTAAGGAAGAAGGAAGAAGGAAGAAGGAAGAAGGAAGAAGGAAGAAGGAACAACGAAAAAGTTGTCCGTACTCTTTTATTCCTGCAACTTTCTTCCCTATTCAATTCCAACTACTAATTACTAATTACCAAAACCATGTCTCGATCGTTAAAAAAAGGCCCATTTGTCGCAGATCATCTGATGACAAAGATTGAAAAACTCAACGCCGCAGGCCAAAAACAAGTAATTAAAACTTGGTCGCGATCTTCCACAATCCTGCCTCAAATGGTAGGTCACACGATCGCAGTTCACAACGGCAGACAGCACGTCCCAGTCTACCTGACAGACCAAATGGTAGGTCACAAACTCGGAGAATTCTCCCCCACTCGCACCTTTAGAGGTCACGCGAAAAGTGGTGATAAAAAGGCGAAAAGATAGCCAAATTAGGTGACAGGTAATAGGTAATCGAAATTTTTTCATTCAATTACCAATTACCTTTTTCCCAATTGCCAATTACCTACTTACCCAAATCGAAATGGTTATAGATACCACATCCGAAATTAAGGCGATCGCCCGTTATATCCGGACATCGCCCTTCAAAGTGCGCCGAGTCCTCGACCAAATTCGCGGCAAAAGCTACCAAGAAGCGCTGATTTTACTCGAATTCATGCCCTACCGCGCCTGCGAACCAATCGTCAAAGTTTTGCGATCGGCAGTAGCCAACGCCGAACACAACGCAGGATTGGACAAAACCAAGCTCGTAGTCTCTCAAGCTTACGCAGACCAAGGCCCAGTCCTCAAACGCTTTAGACCCCGCGCTCAAGGTCGCGCCTACCAAATCCGCAAGCCAACTTGCCACATTACGGTAATAGTTGCTCCGCTTTTAGAAGACTAAACCACGGAAAAACGTAATAGGTAATAAACAGCTTAAAGTTGACCAAAAATCGGTAATCATCAATTACCAATTACCAGTTACCAATTACGAATTACCAATTAACTCATCAAATATTATGGGCCAAAAAATACATCCAATTGGTTTTCGTCTCGGCATTACCCAAGAGCACCGCTCTCGCTGGTTTGCTGACCCGAAAAACTATCCAGAACTCTTGCAAGAAGACTTCAAAATTCGCAAGTACGTCCGCAAAACCCTCAGTAATGCTGGTATTTCCTCGGTCAGAATTGAGCGCAAAGCCGATCAAATCGACCTAGAAGTCTTCACCGCCAGACCAGGCGTAGTCGTAGGCCGTGGCGGAGCAGGTATCGAAACTTTGCGCGTCGGTTTGCAGCAGCAACTCGGCAACAACCGCCAAATTCGCATCAACGTCGTTGAAGTTCAGCGCGTAGACGCCGATGCCACACTGATCGCAGAATATATCGCCCAGCAACTAGAACGGCGCGTATCCTTCCGCCGAGTAGTCCGCCAAGCAATCACCCGCGCTCAAAAAGTCGGCATTCAAGGCATCAAAATTCAAGTTAGCGGACGCCTCAACGGCGCAGAAATCGCCCGTACAGAATGGACGCGCGAAGGCCGAGTCCCCTTGCACACCCTGCGGGCCGACATCGACTATTCCTACTGCACCGCTCAAACCATCTACGGTATTCTCGGGATTAAAGTTTGGGTTTTCAAAGGCGAAATTATTCCCGGACAGGAACAAGAAGCCGCACCAAATGCAGCCGTGCCCCGCACCAAACAAAAGCGCCGCCGTCAGAACTTTGAAGATCGATCGAACGAAGGCTAACAGTCAATTGACAATTGACAGTTGACAGTTGACAGTTGACAGATCCCGGGCGAGTAAGTTCGTGCTGTCCGCTATACCGATTACCAATTACTGAATTCCCCAGTCATGTTAAGCCCTAAAAGAACAAAATTCCGCAAACAACAGCGCGGGCGAATGAGCGGTATTTCCACCCGCGGCAGCTCAGTTAGCTTTGGCGACTTTGCCCTCCAAGCCGTCGAACCAGCCTGGATCACTTCCCGCCAAATAGAAGCCGGACGGCGTGCCATGACCCGCTATATCCGCCGGGGTGGCAAAATCTGGATTCGCATTTTCCCCGACAAACCAGTCACCCAGCGCGCAGCAGAAACCCGGATGGGTTCTGGTAAAGGCGCACCGGAATTTTGGGTGGCCGTCGTCAAACCCGGTCGGATTATGTTTGAAATTGGTGGCGTCACTGAAGAAATTGCCCGCGAAGCAATGCGTTTGGCATCTTTCAAATTACCGATTAAAACCAAGTTCATCACCCGCGAAGAAAGCCCGTCATAGTGGCGATCGAAGGTAGAATTAGGTCTGCATTCGTCAGAAATTTAAAATCTGGCACGTACAACTTTTTTTCCCTTCGGTCTTCAGCATCAGAAAGAATTCTGTCTTCACTAGACCGCTAACGATAAAGCACACAACTATGTCTTTGACCAAGATTAAAGAAGCTAGAGAATTAAGCGATGCAGCAGTAGCAGAGCAAATTTTAGCCGTCAAGCGCCAACTAATGGACTTGCGGCTTCAGCAAGCTACCGGCCGCATGGAAAAGCCTCACCTGTTCAAGCACGCCAAACACCGGCTGGCTCAATTAATGACAGTTGAACGCGAACGCCAAATCGCTGCTGAGGCAGCTCTCAAGTCTGCTCCCACCGCAGTCAGCGAGTAGTTAGCAGCAGCCGAGCCGAGGTTCGCACAGTAGTTCAAAAAAACTCAATTGCACAACAACAATAGGTAGGTATGGCAGTTAAAGAACGAGTTGGCGTAGTAGTCAGCGACAAAATGAACAAAACCGTCGTGGTAGCGATCGAAAACCGCTCCTCCCACACCAAATACGGCAAAATCGTAGTCCGCACCAAGCGCTACAAAGCTCACGACGAAGAAAATAAGTGCAAATCGGGCGATCGTGTCCGCATCACTGAAACTCGCCCTCTGAGCAAAACCAAACGCTGGACGGTTGCTGAGATTTTCGGTGCAACAAAGGGTTAACAGTTAATTTCTAATTGCTCGCGTAGTGCGATCGGCTTTCTCGATCGATCGACCCTGTGATTAACCATCAATTAGCAGCAATTAGCACTTAGCAGTTAGCAAGCATCAAATTACCTTTTCCCCAATCACCATGATTCAACCCCAGACATACCTCAATGTCGCCGACAATAGCGGAGCCCGCAAGCTCATGTGCATCCGCGTATTGGGAGGCGGCAACCGTCGCTACGGCGGAGTCGGCGATGTCATCATTGCCGTCGTCAAAGACGCCATCCCCAATATGGCAGTCAAAAAATCCGATGTCGTCAGAGCCGTCATTGTCAGAACCCGCAAAGCCTTGCGTCGCGACAGCGGCATGAGCATTCGTTTTGACGACAATGCAGCCGTGATTATCAATCCCGAAGGCAACCCCAAAGGCACTCGCGTTTTCGGCCCAGTAGCCCGCGAACTGCGCGACAAAAACTTTACTAAAATCGTTTCCTTAGCCCCAGAGGTACTTTAAAATGTACGGAAAAAAGGGTAAACCAACTAGCGAACCGCAGCGCTACAGAATGCACGTCAAAGCAGGCGACACCGTGCAAATAATTACTGGCAAAGAGAAAGGAAAAGTCGGACAAATCTTAAAGACATATCCTAAAGTCAGCAAAGTAATTGTTAAAGGCGTAAATATCCGAACCAAGCACGTCAAACCCCAACAAGAAGGGGAATCGGGAAAAATCGTCACCTTTGAGGCTCCCATTCACAGCTCAAATGTGATGCACTATTCCGAAAAAGAGAAAGTCGCCAGCCGCGTCTGCTATACATTTAGTGAAGACGGCCGCAAACTGCGACAACTCAAAAAAACCGGAGAAATCCTCGATAATTAGTCATTAGTCCTCAGTCATTAGTCATTAGTCCTTAATTGGCAACTAACAACTGACAACTATCAACTGACAACTGACAAAGAACAATTCCCTGACCAAGCCCAGGGACAGTTAACGAAACACCAAAACTATGCCGGACAAACTCAAAGTTCTTTATCAAGGTAAAATCGTTCCCACACTGATGGATCAGTTTAAATATACTAATATCCATCAGGTTCCCAAACTTATCAAAGTTACCGTTAACCGCGGTTTGGGAGAAGCTTCTCAAAATGCTAAGGCACTGGATTCGTCGCTGAATGAAATTGCCATCATCACCGGACAAAAACCAGTGGTGACTCGCGCGAAAAAAGCGATCGCAGGCTTCAAAATCCGCAAAGGAGTACCAGTCGGCGTGATGGTGACGCTGCGGGGCGATCGGATGTACGATTTTCTCGATCGGCTCATCAACCTCGCACTCCCACGCATCCGCGACTTCCGCGGCATCAGTCCCAAAAGCTTTGACGGGCGCGGCAACTACAGCTTGGGTCTGAGAGAACAGCTAATCTTTCCAGAAATAGAATATGACCGCATCGATCAAATTCGAGGCATGGACATTTCAATTATCACCACAGCAAACACCGACGAAGAAGGACGCGCCTTGCTCAAAGAAATGGGAATGCCCTTCCGGGACAACTAAGCAGTAGAGTAAGGATCTTTCACATGGCAGCTAACGATACCATAGCAGATATGTTGACGCGCATTCGCAATTCTTGCATGGCGCGCCACCAAACAACACAAATTCCAGCTACAAAAATGACCCGTAGCATCGCCCAAGTTCTCAAAAACGAAGGCTTTATCAGCGAATTTGAAGAAGCAGAACCAGAAGGCGTAAAGCGAACTATAGTGCTTTCTCTAAAGTACAAAGGTAAAACTCGCAAGCCCATTATCACGGCACTTAAGCGAGTCAGCAAACCAGGACTGCGCGTTTACTCGAACCGCAAAGAACTGCCCAGAGTATTAGGCGGAATTGGCATTGCCATTATCTCCACCTCCAGCGGCATTATGACCGATCGAGAAGCTCGACGCCAAGGTTTAGGCGGTGAAGTGCTTTGTTATGTTTGGTAGTCATTAGTCATTAGTCATTAGTCAGTCGATTTTAGATTTTAGATTAACTTGCAGCATTCAATCTGCAAGCTTAAACAAAAGTCTAAGATTTGGGGATTATCCACTCATGAGTGTCGGCGAATTGTACTTGTTTATTACGAGTCATTAATCACGCATACCATGGAAAAACACTCAAAAGTCGATCGCTAAAGACTAATAACTAGATACTAATAATCAAACACTAAAAACTAAAAACAAAGGACAAAAACTATGTCGCGAATTGGCAAGCGTCCGATTAGCATCCCCACAAAAGTCACCATCACCCTAGACGGTCAAAAAGTAGCCGTCAAAGGCCCTAAAGGTGAACTTTCCCGAGTAATCCCCGCCGAAATCCTCCTAGGAATGGAAGGCGAGACTTTACTCGTTACCCGCCGGGACGAATCTCGCGTCGCCAGACAATTGCACGGCCTCTGTCGCACCCTTGTCGCCAACATGGTCGAAGGTGTATCCCAAGGCTTTCAGCGTCGTCTGGAAATTATCGGCACAGGTTATCGGGCACAGGTTCAAGGACGGAACCTGATTTTAAACGTCGGTTACAGCAAGCCCGTTGAAATGCCTCCTCCAGAAGGCATCACCATGGCAGTTGAAGGCAACACCAACGTCATTGTCTCCGGTATTGACAAAGAACTCGTAGGCAACACAGCAGCCCGCATCCGCGCGGTGCGTCCGCCCGAAGTTTACAAGGGCAAAGGCATTCGCTACAGCGGCGAAGTCGTCCGGCGCAAAGCTGGTAAAACAGGCAAAACAGGTAAGAAGTAACAATGAAGCTTACTCGCAAAGAATCAGTCCACCGCAGACACCGCCGCGTGCGGCGCAAGGTATTCGGCACCGCCGAACGTCCCAGATTAGCGGTATTTCGATCGTCCAATCACATCTACGTCCAGGTAATCGACGACACGGCACAGCACACTTTGGCTGCTGCGTCAACCCTCGATCCAGAATTGAAAGCCGAACTCAGTTCGGGAGCCAACTGCAACGCCAGCACCCAAGTCGGTCAGTTGATTGCCAAACGGTGTTCCAGCGCTGGCATAGTCAAAGTCGTATTCGATCGCGGAGGCAACCTCTATCACGGTCGCGTTAAAGCCCTCGCCGACGCAGCTCGCGAAGCCGGGTTAGACTTTTAGGAAGAAGCAAGAAGGAAGAAGGAAGAAGGAAGAAGGAAGAAGGAAGAAGGAAAAGAGAATCTATAACAAAATTCTTAATTCCTAATTGTTAATTTCTCTATACCAACTACCAATTACTAATCCTCAATTCCCCAAGGACAAAACATGGCAGAACAAAAAGAACAGCGCAACAAGAAAAAAAGCAATAACAACAAAGGGCGCGAAAAAGAATCCGAATGGCAAGAACGGGTTGTTCAGATTCGTCGCGTTACCAAAGTAGTTAAAGGCGGTAAAAAACTCAGCTTCCGCGCCATAGTCATTATCGGCAACGAACGCGGTCAAGTTGGAGTGGGAGTCGGCAAAGCTAGCGACGTAATCGGTGCCGTTAAAAAAGGCGTCGCTGACGGCAAAAAGCACCTAATTGAAGTTCCCCTCACCAAATCAAACTCCATCCCTCACCCGATCAACGGTGCAGGTGGCGGAGCCAAAGTTATGATGCGTCCAGCAGCACCCGGAACCGGGGTAATTGCAGGGGGAGCAGTGCGAACTGTTCTCGAACTAGCAGGAGTCCGCAACATCTTAGCCAAACAGCTAGGTTCAGGAAATCCTTTAAACAACGCTAGAGCCGCAGTCAACGCCCTTTCCACTCTTCGCACCTTATCCGAAGTTGCTCAAGAGCGCGGAATTCCAGTAGAAAACCTCTACGGTTAAGGACTAGGGAACTGGAAATTGTCAGTTTTGAGTATTAAGTATTGAGTTTTGAATAAAAATCTTTCATTCCTCAAAACTCAAAACTCAAAACTACCAATTACCAATTACCAATTACCAATTACCAACTATCAAAACTATGAGATTGCAAGACGCCCGACCAAAAGCGGGTTCCACAAAACGCCCGCGTCGCTTGGGTAGAGGTATTTCTGCCGGTCAAGGCGCGAGTTCCGGTAAAGGGATGCGCGGTCAAAAAGCTAGAGCCGGTAGCGGCACTAGACCCGGTTTTGAAGGTGGTCAAAATCCTCTTTACCGCCGCCTGCCCAAGCTGAAGAGCTTCCCTTTAGTGAACCGGAAAGAGTACACTACCATTAATGTAAGTAAATTAGCATCACTGCCAGCAAACACAGAAGTTACTCTCACCTCTTTGATCGAAGCAAAAATTGTCACTACTGACGACGGGCCGCTGAAAATCTTAGGAGATGGCGAACTGAATGTGGCTCTGCAAGTGCGCGCGGCGGCCTTTACCGCAGGTGCTCGCACCAAAATTGAAGCCGCCGGCGGAAGTTGCGAAGTAGTTGCGTGAAGATTTGAGGTTTGAGAGTTTGTCCAAATCTCAAATCCTCTCTTCTTGCTATCAGAAAATGATTTAGTCGAAAATCCCAAATCTAAAATCCAAAATCGTAACTATGGACGTTAGTAAAGAGAAAGCGCCAACTGCACAAGAGACGTTCATGCAGATGGCTCAAGCTGCTGGTTTGCGGGGCCGCATCCTCGTCACCATTGGCTTATTGATTTTAGTGCGCCTGGGTGTTCACTTGCCAGTCCCCGGCATCGATCGCGCCGCCTTTGCCCAAAACGTCCAAAATAGCCCTTTAATTGGCTTTTTGGACTTGTTTTCAGGAGGCGGGCTGTCAGCTTTGGGGATTTTCGCGCTGGGGATTTTGCCCTACATCAATGCTTCAATTATTGTGCAACTCCTAACTGCGGCTCTGCCAAGTTTAGAAGATATGCAGAAAAATGACGGCGAAGCAGGGCGGCGCAAGATTTCTCAAATTACTCGCTACGTTTCTTTGGGCTGGGCTATTCTGCAAAGCATTGGCATTGCGATTTGGGTCAGCCCTTTTGCTCAGACTCCATCGGCTTTTTTCATCCCCCAGACTGCTTTGGCTCTGACAGCAGGGTCGATGTTTGTGATGTGGATATCGGAAGTGGTGACGGAGCGAGGTATTGGAAACGGAGCATCACTGTTGATTTTTATCAACATTGTGTCGGTTTTACCGCGCTCTTTGGGACAAACTTTTGAATTGGCTCAAAGTGGCGACACGCAAGTTGTCGGCCGCGTAGTTGTTCTGCTGCTGGTCTTTTTGGTGACGATTGTCGGGATTGTTTTTGTTCAGGAAGGTACTCGCCGCATTCCGATTATTTCTGCCCGCCGCCAAGTCGGTCGCAAAGTTTATCGGGAGAGTCGCAGTTATCTACCCCTGCGCTTGAATCAAGGCGGAGTGATGCCGATTATTTTTGCATCTTCGGTGTTGATTGTGCCTTCTTTCCTTGCTCAGTCTCTCAATCAGCCGTTTTTGGTTCAAGTTGCTAATGTGTTGAGTCCGAACGGCCCTGCGCCTTGGGCTTACGCGCTGTTTTATCTGACTTTGATTCTGTTCTTCAGCTATTTCTACGCTTCGTTGATTGTCAACCCCGTAGATATGTCTCAGAACTTGAAGAAAATGGGTGCCAGTATTCCTGGGATTCGTCCCGGTCAGAAAACCAGCGATTATGTGGAGAAGGTTTTGAACCGTTTGACTTTCTTGGGAGCGATTTTTCTCGGTCTGGTAGCTATTGTACCAACGGCTGTCGAAAGCGCGATCGGCGTCCAAACTTTTAGAGGGTTTGGTGCAACTTCCCTACTGATTCTAGTGGGTGTGGCGATCGAAACTGCCAAGCAAATTCAAACTTACGTCATCTCCCAGCGATATGAAGGAATGGTGAAGTAATCGCAATGCAATTGATTTTTATGGGGCCTCCAGGGGCGGGAAAGGGAACTCAGGCTCAGGTTTTAGCCGCTCTCTGGAAAATACCCCACATTTCTACGGGTGACATCCTTCGCGCCTGCGTGGTGGCGAAAACTCCCTTGGGTGTAAAAGCTAAATCCTACATGGATGCTGGTGAGTTGGTTCCCGACGAGTTATTGATGGATATCGTCCAAGAACGCATGAATGAACCAGATGCTGGTGCGGGCTGGATTCTCGACGGATTTCCCCGTACTGTGGCGCAGGCAGCGTTTTTTGACAAACTGCTGTGTGATGTTGGTACTGAGGGAAGTAAGTCTGGAAAGGATTGCGATCTGCGAGCTGTCAATTTGGACGTACCTGACAATGTTTTGGTGACTCGCCTACTGTCGCGGGGCCGCCAGGATGACAATGAGGAGACGATCCGGCGCCGGTTGCAAGTTTATCGCGAGCAAACTGAGCCTTTGATTGAGTTTTATAGCGCTCGCGAACAGTTAGTTGCGGTTGATGGCGATCGCGATATGGAAGTAGTCACCGCAGAACTGCAACAAGCGCTCTCTGGCGACTCTTGAACCCTCGCAATACAGCTTGTTACTCACCAGCTTTTGCTAAGATATGTTAACTAGGAGCTTTTTGTGCTATCAGGTTTTGTGAGGGTTGCTAGAAACAGGATTGAACTCGATTTTACTTGCTACAACTTTACTCAAGTAAAGCTGAAGCAAGGGGTTAATTGAGTCAAGCAGTCGATCGAGTTACCCGAATTATTGCCCCGTTCGCCTTCAACCCGCCCAAAACGGATACAAGCCACCGACAATCGTCGAGATCCCAAATTTTAGACCGAAGTTCCTGCTCCTTTGATGCATCTGTGGAGTAAATCTAAAATCTAAAATCTAAAATCGGCCGCTCCTTACTTGGTAAATAGGTTTTGAAGCAAACGCTGGGACACTCCTAGTTAATCAAATGTAGAGTTGAGGTAAATACCAAATTGTCTAAGCAAGATTTAATTGAAATGGAAGGGACAGTGACGGAATCACTGCCGAATGCGATGTTTCGCGTTGACCTAGATAATGGGTTTAACGTGCTAGCTCACATTTCCGGCAAGATCCGCCGCAACTACATCAAAATTCTGCCTGGCGATCGCGTCAAAGTTGAATTAACTCCCTACGACTTGACCAAAGGCAGGATTACTTATCGCCTTCGGAAAAAATAGGCTTAGATAAAACTTTCTAAAAACTAATTCTAAGTTTAATTAGAGAGAATTTGGTAAAAAGCTTCAAATTTATGCTATAATGCTACGTTTGTAGTGTTGCCGAGAAGGGCGTCAACAACCCAGCGGCGTACCGGGTTAAGTCATTGCTACGCCGTTTAAGTATCGATCGCCAACATTCTGGCGCAAGCGAACTTTACCCAGCAATGGGAGTGGGTGCAAGCGATCTCCTTCAAAAAACAACCCGCACTTTATACAATTTAATCGAGGAGAGGCCTACACCTTGCCCAGCCTCTCCTCCCACCGCTCTACGGGCCAGCGTGCGTGCTCTCCGGTAGAGCGGGGTTCTCCAGGCAGGAAGAAAGATGAAAGTTCGAGCATCTGTCAAAAAAATTTGTGAAAAATGTCGCGTCATCCGCCGTCGCGGTCGAGTGATGGTGATATGTACTAACCCGAAACACAAACAGCGCCAAGGTTAGAAAACGGGAAAATTGGGCTGGGCAATGCACGCAGGTGCTGCCTAATTCAATATTGTAGCCAAATAGGAAAACTAGGGAGACAAAAAGTGTGGCACGGATTGCCGGTGTAGACCTTCCACGCGATAAGCGCGTCGAAATAGGTCTGACATACATTTACGGAATAGGTCTGTCGCGGGCCCAAAAAATTATCGCTGCAACAGGCGTAAATCCTGACACTCGCGTCAAGGATTTAACAGAGGCCGACGTGACTACTCTACGGGCTCATGTAGAAAGCACCTACCAAATCGAAGGAGACCTCCGGCGCTGGGAGTCAATGAACATCAAGCGCCTGATGGATATCGGGACTTACCGCGGTCGGCGTCACCGTTTGGGTCTGCCGGTGCGGGGTCAACGAACCCGTACCAACGCCAGAACCCGTCGCGGCGTCCGCCGTACAGTGGCGGGCAAGAAAAAAGCACCGTCCAAGAAATAACAGCAGTTTGCAGGAAATTTATGTTCCTGCTGACTGTTTCCCCGCCTTTGGGGAGACTAATTCAATGAAAACGATAAAGAGACTAATATGCCGCCACGACAACAAACAGGCAAGAAATCTGGTGCAAAAAAGCAGAAGCGTAACGTACCGAATGGGGTAGGCTACATCCAGTCTACCTTTAACAATACGATTGTGACTATTACCGACCTAAATGGCGAAGTAATATCCTGGGCATCAGCAGGTTCCAGCGGTTTCAAAGGAGCTAAAAAGGGTACTCCCTTTGCAGCTCAAACAGCAGCAGAAAGTGCAGCCCGCAGAGCCAATGACCAGGGAATGCGCCAAATAGAAGTAATGGTAAGCGGGCCGGGAGCAGGTCGAGAAACTGCAATTCGGGCCTTGCAAGGGGCGGGACTGGAAATTACCCTGATTAGAGATGTTACCCCAATTCCTCACAACGGCTGTCGCCCTCCCAAGCGGCGTAGAGTCTAAAACGATTTGAGATTTTAGATTTTAGATTTTGGATATTGGCTAACTGCTTAAAGTCAAAAACTAATGGTTCTAACTGTTGCCCCGTCCATCCAAAATCCGAAATCCGTTCAGGGGTATGCTCTGCAATCTAAAATCCAAAATCAAAAATCCAAAGTGGAAAAGGGAGGTCACTCCGTGGCGCAGTTTCAAATTGAATGTATAGAGTCTAACACTGACAAAGACCGCAGTCAGTACGGAAAATTTGTTCTAGAACCGCTCGATCGCGGTCAGGGAACAACTGTTGGGAATGCGCTCCGGCGAGTTCTGCTGTCAAATTTGGAAGGAACAGCAGTAACTTCAGTCCGCATCGCGGGCGTCAATCACGAGTTTGCCACGATCGAAGGGGTACGTGAGGACGTTCTGGAAATTCTCCTGAACATGAAAGAGGTTGTTCTAAAAACTCATTCCCAGCAGCCACAAATCGGTAGGTTGCGGATTGAGGGGCCAGTTACAGTTACTGCCGATCGATTCGATTTGCCCTCTGAGGTGGAATTGATCGATAAATCGCAGTACATTGCGACTCTCTCACCGGGATCTGTTCTGGAAATGGAATTCAGAATTGAAAAAGGCATCGGATATCGAGCAGTAGACCGCAGTCGCGATGATGGGTCGGCTTTGGATTTTCTCCAAATTGACGCCATCTTTATGCCGATTCGCAGAGTCAACTACAGCGTGGAAGATGCTCGGCTCGGTGGCAGTTCTGAGAAAGACCGGCTGGTTATGGAAATCTGGACTGATGGCAGCGTGACTCCTCAAGAAGCTCTGAGTCAATCTGCACACATCCTGGTAGATTTATTTGCACCTCTCAAAGACATCACCCAAGATTCTCTCAAACCCGAGTATCCAGGTGAGGCCGATCCTACGAGCCAAATTCCGATCGAAGAATTGCAGTTGTCAGTCCGGGCTTACAACTGTCTCAAGCGGGCTCAGATCAACTCAGTTGCAGACTTATTGGATTATACCCAAGAAGACTTGCTCGAGATTAAGAACTTCGGGCAGAAGTCCGCAGAAGAAGTGATTGAAGCTTTACAAAAACGCTTGGGCATTACTTTGCCACAGGAAAAATCAGCTAAAAGTTAATCAACGGGTAACGGGTAAAAAAGTTCTGCATTTTCAGTGCGTGAGTTCTTCAGAACCAAGAAGAATTCACCCCCGAGTTCGCAGACTGTCTATCCCCGCGCCCAATTACCAATTACCAATTACCAACTGCTATGCGTCACCGCTGTCGCGTCCCCCAACTAAACAAACCGGCTGACCAGCGCCGCGCCATGTTGCGCTCGCTGACCACCGAATTAATCCGCCACGGTAAAATCACTACCACTCTCGCCCGCGCCAAAGCGCTGCGTCCAGAAGCGGACAGAATGATTACCTTGGCCAAAGATGGCTCCTTGGCCGCTCGCCGGCAAGCTATGGGCTATATCTATGACAAACAGTTAGTACACGCCTTGTTTGAGGCTGCCCAAGAACGGTACGGCTCGCGCAACGGGGGCTACACCCGCGTAGTGCGAACTGTCCCCCGCCAAGGAGACAATTCCGAAATGGCGATCGTTGAACTGGTTTAATGCAATTTTGGGTGGGAGATTTTTGATTTATGACTGACAATCCAAAATCCCCAATCGAAAATGCCCGATCGACACAACGCATTGCTTTGGTAATCCAATACCTCGGCACTGACTTTCACGGTTGGCAGCGACAGCCGAACCAGCGTACAGTACAAGAAGAAATTGAAACAACAATATCAAATGTGCTGGAACGCCCGGTAACGCTGTACGCGGCCGGGAGAACGGATGCGGGAGTTCACGCCGCTGCTCAAGTAGCCCATTTTGATGCTGATGGCCCAATTCCGGCTCACCGCTGGGCAAGCGTTCTCAACTCTCGACTGGCAAAAGATATTTTAATTCGAGCTTCGGCAAAGGTGGAACCTACCTGGCACGCTCGGTTCTCAGCCAGTTGGCGGCGCTATCGCTACACCCTTTATACAGACCCGATTCCTAATCTGTTTGTGCGTCCTTATGCTTGGCACTGCTATCACGCACCTGTGGACGAATCTTTGATTCAGGCAGCTTTGACACCGCTGATCGGGCGGCATCACTTGGCGGCTTTCCACCGCGCGGGGTCTGCACGCCCCCATTCTTGGGTGGACGTACAAGCGGCAGAGTGTCACCGTTCTGGGCCTCTTATCTATATTGAGGTTCAGGCGAGCGGGTTTCTGTACGGGATGATGCGCCTGCTGGTGGGGTTGCTGGTGCAGGTGGGTCGGGGGGAAAGGGCGATCGACAATTTCACTGATATCTGGGTCAACGAACGCCGAGAAATGGTAAAATACGCCGCTCCCGCTCAAGGTTTATGCCTGTTGCGGGTTGGCTATCAGGACTTTCCCTTTCCCACCGATGTTTGGTACGACACTCAGCCCAAATTAGTTATTGGTTATTAGTTATTAGTTATTAGTTATTGGTTATTAGTTATTGGCAACAACTAACAAATAACAACTAACAAATAACAACTGACAACTAACAAATAACAATTAACAAATAACAACTGACAACTAACAATGAACAAAACTTACGTCCCTACTAAAGACTCCCTAGAGCACAAGTGGTACGTGGTCGATGCCGCCGACCAGCGCCTGGGCCGTCTGGCAACAGAAGTTGCCATGCACCTCCGGGGCAAACACAAACCCACTTACACTCCTTCCATGGATACCGGCGATTTCGTAATTGTCATCAATGCTGACAAAATCGCTGTTACTGGCAAAAAACGCACCCAAAAAATCTACCGCCGCCACTCTGGCAGACCGGGCGGCATGAAAACAGAAACTTTTGCCAAATTGCAAGCACGTTTGCCCGAAAGAATTGTCGAAGAAGCGATTCGGGGAATGCTGCCTCACACATCTCTGGGCAGACAACTGTTTACTAAGTTGAAAGTGTACGCTGGCCCTAACCACCCGCACGCAGCTCAACAACCAGAAGAATTAATTGTTCACACGATTCCGGGAGGAAATGAGTAATGCAAGCAACAGATACCGGCCGCGCTGTGTACTGGGGTACAGGCCGCCGCAAGTGTTCCGTAGCGCGGGTACGTTTGGTTCCCGGCACAGGCGTACTGACTGTCAATGGTAAAGAGGGAGATTTGTACCTGCAATTCAACCCCACTTATTTGGCACTCGCTAAGGCTCCTTTGGAAACTTTGGGTCTAGAAAATGAGTACGACATTTTGGTGAAAGTCGAAGGCGGCGGCCTGACAGGTCAAGCTGACTCGATTCGTTTGGGTGTCGCTAGAGCACTTTGTCAGTTAGACCCGGACAACCGGAAACCTCTGAAGATTGAGGGCTATTTGACTCGCGACCCGCGGGCTAAAGAACGTAAAAAGTACGGTTTGCGGAAAGCTCGCAAGGCTCCTCAATACTCGAAACGTTAAACAGTTGACAGTTGACAGTTGACAGTTGACAGTTGACAGTTGAGCTTTTTAATACTGGGATTTAACTCTCCGCTAAGCCCTAGCGTAGTTCTCAAAACAATTCGGCTTCCTGGAGTGGAGGTTTTAAACCCTGAATATTTGCTAAGAGCAAGGAAGAGGGAAGAGGGAAGAAAGAAAAATTTTCTAGATTCCATCCTCCTTTTTTCAAGGTTTTTTTCAGATTCCTGATTCTGGTTTTCAAAGCAGATAGGGCAAAATTACGGCTGTTGTTGGCGTACAAGTCCGATGACGGCTAAAATGGTTGTAAAGTCAAAAATTAGAGAGTAAAAAAAATGGCGAAAGAAGGCATTCACCCTGAGTGGTATCCCGAAGCTCAGGTTTATTGCAACGGCGAACTTGTGATGACTGTTGGTTCGACTAGACCAAAGCTTCAAGTTGATGTCTGGTCGGGAAATCATCCTTTTTATACTGGCACTCAGAAGATTATTGATACTGAAGGTCGTGTGGAACGCTTTATGCGGAAATACGGCATGACGGAAGTAGAAATGCCGAAGGCAGATGCTATGTCGGGGCCGCTGAAAATGGAAGACCCGAAAGCAGATGCTGCTAAGGCTGCTGCTAAAGGCAAAAAGAAGAAGTAGCCGGATTGTCATTTGTCCGCAGTCGGTTGGAAGTAGTTTTTTTCTACTGGTAACTGACTGCTCTCGGATTTTGGATTTGAGATTTGAGATTGCTACGGCCCTTCCGCTGAGGAAAGATCGCGATTCTATCCCAACTTCTCTTCAATTCTAAAATCTAAAATCTAAAATCTATCCGCCCTCGGATTGGAGAGCTTAGACTGAAGAGTTGCTACGGCCCTTCCGCTGAGGAAAGATCGCGATTCTATCCCAACTTCTCTTCAATATCTAAAATCTAAAATCTAAAATCTAAAATCTAAAATCGATTGACGGAGGACATTTGACATGGCTGAATCTTATTTGCTGGATAAATTGAAGTCGGTGGAGCAAACTTTTCATGAGTTGACTCGCCGCATGGCTGACCCGGATGTCGCCAGGGATAATTATGAGTTCCAACGGGTGGCAAAAGCTCGATCGTCCTTGGAGGAAGTGGTCGATACTTTTGACCTGTGGAAAACTACTCAGGAAGATTTGGTGGGCGCGCGGCAAGTTCTTAAGGAAGCTGCGAGCGATCGAGAAATGCAGCTTATGGCCGGGATGGAAGTTGAGGAACTTGAGTCGAAGCTGGAGAGTTTGGAAAGTCGTTTGAAGGTGTTGCTGCTACCGCGCGATCCGAACGATGACAAGAATATTATGCTGGAAATTCGGGCGGGTACTGGCGGAGATGAGGCTAGTATTTGGGCGGGTGATTTGCTGCGGCTGTATTCGCGCTACGCTCAAACTGAAGGCTGGCAGGTGAAGTTGGTGAGCGAGTCACTGGCGGACATGGGTGGTTTTAAAGAGGTGATTCTGGAAATCACGGGGGATAGCGTTTATAGCAAGCTGAAGTTTGAGGCTGGAGTGCACCGGGTGCAGCGAGTGCCGGTGACTGAAGCTGGTGGCCGGGTGCATACTTCGACGGCGACGGTGGCGGTGATGCCGGAGGTGGATGAGGTGGAGATTCATATCGATCCGAAGGATATTGAGATGAGTACGGCTCGATCGGGCGGTGCTGGCGGCCAAAACGTGAACAAGGTTGAAACTGCTGCGGATTTGTTTCACAAGCCGACGGGGATTCGGATTTTCTGTACTGAGGAGCGCAGTCAGTTGCAGAATAAGGAGCGGGCGATGCAGATTTTGCGGGCTAAGCTCTATGATATGAAGTTGCGGGAGCAGCAGGATGAGGTGAAGTCGCGGCGTTTGGCTCAGGTTGGTACTGGTTCGCGATCGGAAAAAATTCGCACGTACAACTATAAGGATAACCGGGCTACCGACCACCGTTTGGGGGAGAATTTTTCGCTCAATAGTGTTTTGGAAGGGGATATTGAGGAGATTATTCAGACTTGTATTTCTCAGGATCAGCAGGAACGTTTGGTCGAGTTGGCTGCTTCTACTTCTAATTAATTGGTTGATGGGGAACTTAGGCGCATTGTTTGCTGAGCCTTTGTTCCCTGATGACTTGACGGATGTGGTTGAGTAGGGCTTCCCAAATTGCATCGCCGATCGCGACGGGATACTTGAAATGTTCTAGGTCATACTGTACGATGATTTCTAGGGGTGCGAGAGTTTGCTGGTTTCGACAACTGGCAATTGCTGCGATCGTCTCTTGCTGCCATCTGGCAAATAGTCGGTAGCTGAAAAAGGAACTGCATTTTTGTCCTTTCTTGTTCAGGTAAACGACTATTACTTGATGTTGTTTGGGGTAGACTTTGACTATGCGGTTGACGGGCATTCTCAGAGCTTCGGCTGCTTCTATTTTGGAGATTTGCCAGCACTGAGGTTTTAGCCAACCGGAGGCTGTAAGGCTTTGACGGGTGCGGCTGGGCTTGTGAGTTTTTAGATTGCGTCTCTTGGTCATTTGTATTTCTCCCAAATCTGTTTTAATTAAAATTAAAGCTTTCAATCTACTTAAAATACTATCTGTTAAATCTTCTCCTGTCAAGCAAGACAGACAAATTTGTTGGTACACAAGTAAACTAGGAATTGTGGTTATCTCGTGGCTGATACCGTGGACGCAGAAGCTAAGAAAAAACTGAGTGAGGTTGTTAAGTTAGCGCGGGGCTCGATGAGCCTGACTTCTTTTGGCAAGCTGTTGGGAGTTTCTGCTGCTTCTGTCTTGTATTGGGAAAAGGGGCAGGTACTTCCAGATACGAAAAATTTGACTCAGATTGCTACAAGAGCAGGCTTTACGATGGAAGAGCTTATGGCTCATCTCGAAGGTAAGCCGGTGCAGGAACCGGTCAATACCAATGAGCTGCTGAAGAAAATTCAGTGTATGCCGATTAGTGAGTTGGCGGTGATTGGTAGAGCCGTGATGGATAGGCTCGCTGCTGCTGCTGAGTCTTCTGGGAAATATAGTTGATGTATCAGTTTGTAAGTAGACTGGTAGGTACGATCGCATAGCTTTTCAGTTGTGAACATCCAAAATAGACAAAAACTTAGTGAAATCATCAAAACTGCTCGTGGAACAATGAGTCAACGAGCGTTTGGCAAGCTTTTGGGCGTTTCTGCTACCGCTGTTCAGCTTTGGGAAAGGGGCGATACGGTTCCCGATACTGAAAACTTGGGTAAGCTCGCTGCCAGAGCAGGCTATACTCTGGAAGAGTTTCTCAGCTTTTTGGATGGCAATCCAGTCTCGCAACCACCAGAAATTAACGATATTGTCAAAAAAATTCAGTTTTTGCCTCTAAGTCAGGTGGCGCTAATTGGCAAAGCTGTAGCGGATAGATTCGCTGCGTCGGCTGAGGCTGCTGGAGAATGAATATGAGGCAAATTTATCTGTAAACTAGGAGTTGTGTTTAGATGAACGTTATTCTTGCCATACCAGAAGAGCTGCAAATCTATATTGACGCTCAAATTCAGACAGGGGCTTATGCCAGTGCGGTAGAATATTTTCTAGATTTGGTGCAGCAAGATCGCCAGCGAAAACAGGCACAAGCCAAACTCGAAGGTTTACTGCAAGAGGGTTTAGACTCTGATGGAGAACCAGTGACGGCTGCGTACTGGCAGAATTTGCGGGCATCGGTTTTGGGTGGCGATTCACAACCAGTATGAGCGATCGATTAATTGTCAAAAATCGTGCCACGCAGGATCTCAGACAACAGGCAAACTATATTCTGGTCAATGGAAATGCTCGTACTGCCGAGCGATTTCTGGAGTTAGCCGAAGCCACTTTTACCCAATTAGCGACAATACCGGGAATGGGAAAAGTCGTGGGATTGGTCTCGGCGTTGCTGAATCAAGATATGAATGCCCCAGGAATGGGAATATCATCAAATTTTAAGTAATGTATTAATAACTTAATAGAATGCTTGAGCATTTCCTCACATTTAGAATAACAAAGAGTTTTGCGATGTAGCCTAGCTGGCGGAATGTCTTAGCCTTGTATTTTCCCCTTCGACTCGTGTCATATAAGTCTTACTAACAATCTGATCTCCATCAGGAATAAACCTGGGATATACAGACCATCCATCAGTTACATAAAAGTAGCATTTCCATTCACTTACTTTGTCCCATAATGGTTCAAATGTCTTAGCGCTATGATCCCCTAATACCCATCCTAAAATCCCTGGTTTAAAGTGGTCAACCGCTGTCCACAGCCAGATCTTGTCTGTCTTTTTTTTTACATAAGTTTGTAATTCATCAAGCTCACCAACTTCTGGAATGACTTCAGGGTCATAAACATCTGGTAACAGTTTCCCGACTTGTTTTACCCAATTCATTACCGTGGTATGATGAACTCCCTTAACTCGTTCTATCGCCCGTAAACCCATACCATTGACATACATTTTTAGGCAATCACGTTTGATGTCTTCGCTATAACCTCGTTGGGGCTCATACTCATTGATGAATTGACGACCGCATTGCACACAAATGTGGTTTTGTTTTCCTTTTTTCTTGCCGTTTTTACGGATATGGGTTGATTTACATTCTGGACATTGCATAAATTATTCCTCCTATTCATACTATAACTCAGCAACGCCGGTCTCTTCTCGGATGGGGGAGATTCGTCAGTGGCGAATTAAGGATTTTCAAGATTATCTAATTTTTTACCGGATTCAAGACGATCGGGTGGAGGTTCTCCGTGTTTTGCATGGTGCTAGGGATTTGGAAGATATTTTGTCTAATCTTGATGAAGAAGTTTAAGGCTCTCATAAGATGTGTTCGATCGCCCTTATGGACTGACGCACTCCGACAAAGAAACCGGGTTTTTACCTAATCTGTCGGTGACAACGCGTCTTTTCGTAAAAAACCCGGTTTCTGGGCCCCTATACGATCGCCCTTACGAAAAAAACACTCGCCCTATCTCTGACTCAATATGTCTAAAAACTCTTGGACAATGCGATCGGGTTCTTCTGTACATCTGTTGGCGTCGCAGTAGTGGATCATGCTGATACCGTGAGATGCAAACAGGCGATCGCGCGTTTCATCTTTTTGTGTGTCGGGATGCCATATTTCCAGAATTCCCCATTTGCCTTGGTGGAATATGAGGAAATCTGGTTCTTGGTTTTGTCTACCTGCGGGTGTGGTGAGGCGGGCTTTGGAGTTGGGGAAAAAGAGGGTGTTTGTGCGATCGAGCGCTTCGGCTATTTTTACTTGTTCTTCGCAGCGAAAGCGCAGATCGTTCCAGTGATAAATCCGTTCTTTTATGCTTGACAAGATTCCCTGGTTATGCGCGTTTTCAGGCTTGATAGTTTCATCTGATACTGTATTATAATCAGATATAGTTGCACCCTGTAAATCTGTTGATGAATCAGATTCACTTAAGTTGGCGAATGATATTCTGGCTCCGGTTAAATTAGCACCGCTGAGGTTAACTCCAATTACTTGAGTTCGATGTAATGTCACTTGATGTCGTCGCAAGTATCGCTTAAAAACAGAGCGTAAATTACTTTTTTTTACTTTTTCATCAAAAGCCTCTGAGAGTTGTTTCCAGAGTTTAGCCGCCAGCGCTTTGATGTATTCATCATTATATTGAGAGAGTTGAGAAATTTCCTCATAGGAACATCGGCCTTCCCAGCATTGTCTGAAGATGAGCTCTTGCACGTCGTTTAAGCCTTCGCCATCAAGGACTGTTTCTGCGATCGCGATTGCTTCATCAACGGTCATGGCTTAAGTTTCCTTAAAGTATATATCTGGTGAAGTTTTGAAAATAGGCGGCGATGTTTGAGCAATTAAGGCTGATGTTCATTCAACCAATTGGTTAAATCTGAGGCTTCTGAAAAATCCAGCAGCGCCTCTCCTAAATCCTCTAATTCTTCTACGGATAAAGTCTGAATTTGCTCGGTTGTTTCAGGTGCGATCGGACCAATCCGTCGAATCAACAGGCGAGTGAGAAACGCCAGCGCCTCATCTTTCCTTCCTTCAAGGAGGCCTAGTTGTCTTCCTTCAAGGAGGCCGTCTTCGCGAATCTCTTGGTAAATCACAGAACCGCGCATAGTTTCCTTCCTAAATAGTTGTCTGATTAAGTCTTTTTCAAATCTCAAACCTGCGAGCACTTGGGTACAAGCGAGTAAATCCGCTTGTTGGGTAGGTTCTTGTATTGTAGCAATCTGAGTAGCGATTTGCTCTAACAAAGTTCGCGGCGAGTTGGTTTGGGATAGTGTCGCCAATGGGAGTAAGCCGGGGACGGACAGCAGTAAAGCGGGGTCTTGTTCCCACAGGCGGATCACTCGATAGCCGTGTCGGGTGTTCGCGTCTGTGTACTCGGATACAAAAACCTGTTCTGAGGCTGTTTGCTGCAAAAAGATTACTACTTGATTGATGGAACAGGAGTATTGCCGTTTGAGCCTGACGTAGTAGTCTAGCATCCTGAAGGCGATCGGCGGGTCGGAGTAGGGTCGGGTTTCAAATTCTAGATGTAGGATTTGGTTATCCGTTTGCAGGAAAACGAGAGAATCGGCTCGGATGGGTTCTTGAATTAGTTCGGTTTTGAGTACCTGAATGTCGGTGGGTTCGTCTATTGGTAGTAGCCAGCTCACGAAGGCGGCGGGGAATTTTTCTGCTAGATATTTGCAGGTGTTGTCGTAGGCCAAGGAAGTTGGGTTGTGAGAGGGGTGATTTAGAAGATTTTAACTCTAGGGGCATCTACCTGAGAGGAGATTTTAGGGGAATTTGGGGAAAGTCATCACTTTTTATCACTTTTTATCACTTTTTATCACTGGTCAAGCTAAAGATGAAGCTTTACTATTAATTATGTTTACACATTTCCATTAGCAATAGTAACTAAAGAAATTGTCATGGCATATACTGGACCAAAATATCACAGACAAAACGGTCGATATTATAAAGTTGCAATCATCAGGGGAGAAAAAAACATTTTAGACTCTGATGACAAGCGAGGTCTTGAGCGAGATTATCCTGGAATTATGCACGATCACTTTTATACAAAGAATGGTCAATGGTACGTTCAAACTAAGATTGAGAATAAGCATATTTTCGAGGAAATAGCTCCGGGTATACGGGGAGTGGAACAGGCAGATTCTAGTGAATACTTGGATGCCTTGTTCGATGAATTGCAGTCTTTACCTGACTGTTAATCATATTGGCGATTTATTCAGAAAATAGTCAACTTAATCACTAAGCAACTAAGAGATAAACTAATGAAGAAGATAACAGTAGTTAAGGGTGGAGGTACAGCCTCAACAGAGGTAGTAGTATATCCAGGTGATAGTGCCGATAATCTGATTGCTCTTGTAACCGAACCACTAGGTTTACCTAAAGAAGGTAGATACCTCTTGCAGGGAGTAAACGAAACTGCGATTACAGGTGATGTGTATAAAGCTGTCAACGAGGGTGATAAGTTGACATTGTATCAGCCGGGTACTGGAGGGTAGTTTTTTGTGATTTTATGTCAATATGAAGTCAATAAGGAGATGCTATTGTGAGCGAGGCAAGATTTAAGAATGAATTGGAGAATCTCCTTCTTTTTAAAAGAGTTTTAGATGGAGATAATGTACTTCCTGTAAGGTTAGAGATAGAACGTATGAGCCTTGATTACCGGAGATTTAAGGTAGTGATCAATGGCATTAAGAGTCTAACCGCTAACCCAGATGGAGCTAGAGCAGGCACGGGAACAGGATTCAATATTTTGGTAGAAGTTCCACCTGGATATCCTTTTACCGCTATTCCAAATATTAAATTTGAAGATCCAATTCCGTTTCACCCTCATGTTTTTACTGATGGGAGGATTTGCTGGGGAACAGCTAACAGCCCTCAGCCAGATTTATCGCTAGCAGACTGGATTCGGCAAGTTCTAGAATACCTTACTTATAATAAAGACAGCCTGATCAAAATGAATCCTAGTAGCCCGGCAAATAGGACAGCGCTTGATTGGTGGCAATTGAATAAATTGATGATATCTAGTTACGTTACATCGATTGAGATGAGCCGAGTTAGACTTCTAGTTAGCCGTACAATACAGTAAGGTTTAGATGATGAAAATAGTAAAAGTAACAAGACATGACCAAGCTAAATTTACACGTTTAGCAATCCCTTTCGATCAAAATCATTTACCCATTATTTTAATCCAAAGAGAGGTTCTAGAAGAAATTTATGCACACGCAGCAGAGGGCTATCCCAATGAGGTAGCAGGCTATTACGTCGGATTTCCATTACAGGATATTACTAGCCGAAGAAATATTACTTACATTGAAAAAAGCATTAGAGCGATATCTACTGCTTCACACACCTATGTCACGATGCACCCAGAAAGCTTTAAAGAAGTAGAAGCTGTTAGACAACAATCTGGCACTATTCTTGTCGGATATTATCACTCGCATCCAGGGCTTAGTGTCTTCCAATCTGGTACAGACTTAAAAAACTTTAGGGACTACCATAGTGAGCCTTATCAAATAGCTATAGTAGTTGATTCAACGAGGACATCCCCAAACCGGTTGGATGTTGGATCGGACTGGATTGGTTTCTTTGGATGGGATCAAAATCACAATCCAACAAAGATACCAGCCTGTAATATAAAAGTGGTTGACGAGCGTCCTGAGATTATTCAGAATTCAGCGACGCCAGAAAGGGAAAATCTGAGCGACCAGTCTTCTGCAATTGTTCGACGTAATGTTGATGAATTGCAAGAAATAACGAACCCGCATAATCAGCACTCAATAACAGAAACAGAAATTGAAATTGTACAAGATGTCTTGAATATAACTGACAGACTACGGTCTGGTCATCATACATTCAACAAAACTTTACCTATTCTCATGGCTTCTCAAAAGTTAATAAATAGATTAAATGCTGCCAATGTTTCTGAATTTTCAGAAGGAGTTCTTTTGGGAACTATAATTAACATGGCTGGCTATACTTTTATTAGAATCAATACAGTAGGAAAACCAAAGTGGAAAAGCTTTTGGGATTTCTGGAATCCACCTACAGCAATAAGAGAAGTTAATGGAGAAGAACTAATTCCTGTGGGGTTTTATTGTTCGGGGTCTGACTTGCATAACATCGATCAAGTCAAAGGGTTGCCAAAATACGATGGTAATTATTACTTGGTAGCCAAACCCGATACCCAGAGTATCTTATTTGAGGTTGTGAATAGCCAAAACAAAAGCACTGTACCAGTACCATATTCTCAGATTATACAGACTGTTGATGGAGGTTGAGATGAATAGAACTGCTAGACAAGAAATGATTAATGGCTGGGATCAAAAGATTATCAGGGAGGCAAAAATATTAGTTGTAGGAGCTGGTACTACTGGCAATGAAATAATCAAAAATTTAGCTTTACTTGGGGTCGGCAACATCAACATAATAGATTGTGATAAGGTTGAAGAGGTAAACCTGAGTAGAAGTGTTTTGTTCCAAGGAGAAGATATTGACCAGCCCAAGGCAGAGACAGCCGCTAAACGCGCTTTAAAAATTAACCCGCACATCCAGGTTTCAGGGCGTACCTGTGATGTCGTACATGACATTGGTAACTTGGAATATAGTAACTTTAACTGTGTCATCTTGGCTGTGGATAATTTAGAAGCTCGAATGTGGGTGAATAGATACTGCTGGCTGAATCAAATCCTTTTAATAGACACAGGTATAGATAGTCTTCTAGGCAACGTGTTTGTAATGGCTCCCCCTTTAGGATCGTGTCTTGAATGTGGCTGGTACATGGCGGATTACCGTCGTTTATCAGAAAAGTATAGCTGTCTAAAAATTGGATTGGTATCTGAAGAACCAAAAATTCCAATGGTTATAACAACAGCCGCCGTAATTGCAGGTATCGCTACTCAAGAATGTGTCAGGCTACTGCATGAAAAAAAATCAGAATCTGTGTCTAGAACTGGTATATTATACTGGTACAGTTCTGAACAAAATACTATCTTGAAAAGTATTAAAATTGACAAAAAAGAGGAATGTCCCGGTCATGATCATGTATTTGAAGAATTGAAAATACTCCCTATCGATTTAGAAATAACAACCAAAGTAGAAGAGATTAAAAACAAAGTAGCGACTGCTATAGATGCTGATGTTGTAGAACTATGGCATGACAAAGAGATAGTATATTCAGCGGTTTGTAATGAGTGTAGCTGTACTCAGGAGATAGCACCTATACCGCTTGGAAAATTTAAGAGACTAAAATGTCCTTCCTGCAACAACCAGTCATTAGTTCCGAAGGACTTCACAGCCGAAATAAGAAGCGGATTTGCCCCTACCGAGCTAAACATTCCACATAATCATTTAGTGCGTGTTGTGTTCAGTAGCCAAGATTCAATAAGAGAAGCATGGTTGATTTTGAGGTAAATTTAGGTGGTAGAGCGTTGCTATACTTGTGGGAGTTCTATTCCTGAGAACGATAAATACTTCAAATGTCGTAGTTGTCATAACCATTTTCATTTAAAATGTTTGCATTGTGGAGCGCATCCTAATGCAGGGAGGTATCTTGTTGATCCAAGCCGACCATCGGCTCCGCTTAGAATTCATAGACCTGGATCTAGACCTGGATCTAGACCTGAATCGCGACCTGAATCGCAACCTAACAGGCTTTTATGGAAGTGTTTAGCAGTTGTTATATTTTTACTCTTAATAGGGAAAATTTGGGGGAGCATTAGCCGCATACCACAAAACTCCAAGCCACTGAATAACAATAGCACGACTCAATCAATTAAACGCCCATCTCCTTTGGATCAATGTGGAGATAAACCTCCAGGCGGTGTCAAAACTTGGTATCCAGTTTTTGTAAATCGTACTGATGAATCTACTTTGAAATATATCCAACAAACCTATTGTCGTGATGCTTTTCTAGTGTATAGAGAATCTGTAGGTCGTGAATCTATACAAGTAGCTTCCTTCCTCAATAAGTCAAAAGCAGATCAATATGCAAAAACTATGATCCGCGAGCCAAAAATCAAGAGCGGTGAAATTGGATCGCCGATTCAGAAATGAGTAATTAGGCGAATTTTCATGAACATAAAATTTTAGAATAGAGGCAACGATCGCACTTCTCTCCTCACTTCTTCCCCACCTTCTCTAATTGCTTGCAAAAAGGCTGTTGAAGTGCGATCGCCATTTCGTCAAGTCCCAACAAACCCAAAACTCGCCCGCCCTCAGTGCGATCGCCCGATCGAACTATCAGTCATGATTCCGCAAGTCCTCAACGTATCGGATATACTGAGATACGACCCGAATAATTTTGGAGTCACCCTATTATGCTAAAGACAGTTTGGGCGATCGTTCGCCAAGGCAAAATTGAATTGTTGGAACCAACAGAAATTCCTGAAGGTGCAAGGATTCTGGTAAAATTCCTACCTGATGATCAGTCTGAATTCTGGCTTCAGACAAGCCGAGTATCGCTAGATGCAATTTGGGATAATACCGAGGATGATATTTATGCCCAGCTACTCCCAAAATGACAACATTGAAGAAGAACTGACATTAAAAGTCCGATCGCGCCCAACAACAGTATCAATCGAAATCCCAACAGATACTTGAGAATCCCTAAACAAAGTAGCACTGCATCGAGATATGCCTTTGTCTGCTTTACTCAAGTTTTACATTGGGCAAGGTTTGCGGGAAGATTTAACAAAATTGTTTAGCGATCGCCTCCTGGAAGCAACAGCCCAAGTTTTGGCACGACATCTAGATTCAGAAGAAGAAGTTTCAACCATAATTCGAGAAATTCAATCTGAAACAGCACGGTAGCCCTGTTTCCTCAACTTCCCCAAATGCGATCGCACTCATACACCAAAGAAACCGGGTTTTTCGAGAATCTGGGGCTTTGTGACAAGTATTTTCCTAAAAAACCCGGTTTCTCGCTACCCGCGCGCCCAGGGCTATAAAATCCAAAATCTAAAATCTAAAATCCAAAATCCGATCGCCCGCCCAAACCCAAATCTTGCCAATGACTAAATTTAATTAAAATTTGTTAAGATTAACTCGACCTCAGCGCCGGCATCCCATCCGCCGCTAAACCTCCCCTTCCCCAGTCCCCACAACAATGCTGCGACTCGAACACATCAGTAAAATTTACCCCACAGGCGTCGTACTCAAAGATGTCACCTGGGAAGTCAAACCGGGCGATCGCATCGGCTTAGTAGGCGTCAACGGTGCCGGCAAATCCACCCAACTCAAAATCATCGCCGGCGAAATGGAACCCACCTCAGGCGAAGTCATTCGCCCCGCCAGCCTCCACATCGCCTACCTCTCCCAAGAATTTGAAATCGACCCCACCCGCACCGTCAAGGAAGAATTTTGGCGCGCATTCAGCGAAGCCAACGAAGTCCACGAATCCCTAATGGAGGTGCACCGAGAGCTCGAAGCCGCCACCCCAGAAAATCTCGACAACATGATCCACAAAATGGATCGGCTACAACGGCAATTTGAAGGCTTAAACGGCTACGGTTTAGAAGCCCAAATCGAGAAAATTTTACCAGAAATCGGATTTGAGCAAGAAGATGGCGATCGGCTAGTCAGCGCTTTCAGCGGCGGCTGGCAAATGCGGATGAGTTTAGGCAAAATTCTCCTCCAAAAACCCGATATCCTGCTGTTAGACGAACCTACCAACCACCTCGACTTAGAAACGATCGAATGGCTGGAAGTTTACCTCAAAGGGCTGACAACCCCAATGGTAATCGTATCCCATGACCGCGAATTTCTCGATCGACTCTGCACCCAAATAGTCGAAACCGAACGTGGCGTTTCCAGCACCTACCTCGGCAACTACTCATCCTACCTCCTGCAAAAAGCAGAAGCGCGCGAAGCCCAACTCAGCGCCTACGAAAGCCAGCAAAAAGAACTAGAAAAACAGCAAGCATTCGTTGAAAAATTCCGCGCCAGCGCCACACGCAGTACCCAAGCCAAAAGTCGCGAGAAACAGTTAGACAAAATCGAACGCATCGAAGCCCCCACCGGCGGCTTAAAAACCTTGCATTTCCGGTTTCCCCCCGCACCCCGCAGCGGCCGCGAAGTAGCCATAATTGAAAACTTAGTACACACCTACGGCGAGAAAATCCTATTTTTGGGAGCAGACTTATTAATTGAAAGAGGCGATCGCATAGCCTTTCTCGGCCCCAACGGTGCCGGAAAATCTACATTGCTGCGCCTGATCATGGGTTTAGAAACGCCCACCGAAGGTACGGTAAAAATGGGAGGCCACAACGTCATCCCCGGTTACTTTGAACAGAATCAAGCAGAAGCCTTAGATTTGAATAAAAGCGTGATGCAAACCATTCACGACGAAGTACCCGACTGGAAAAATGAAGAAGTTCGGACTTTGTTGGGGCGGTTCTTGTTTAACGGTGAAACAGTATTCAAACACGTTGGCGCTTTAAGTGGTGGAGAAAAAGCCCGTCTGGCTTTGGCAAAAATGCTGCTGGAACCTGTGAACTTGCTAATTTTGGACGAACCGACAAATCACCTCGACATTCCCGCGAAGGAGATGATGGAAGAGGCGATTAAGAATTACGACGGCACTGTAATTATCGTTTCGCACGATCGCTATTTTATCTCTCAAGTCGCTAACAAAATAGTAGAAGTTCGAGACGGCGAGTTTCGGACTTATCTGGGAGATTACCATTACTATCTGGACAAAATAACTGAAGAGAAAGAACTAGCCAAGTTCGCCAAACTTGAAGCTGAGAAAGCTGCCAAGAAATCCGAGAAGGAAGCGAAGAAGAAAGCGGCGGCTAAACAAAAGTAAGTAACTTGACTGGTAGGGACACGGCAATGTCGTGTCCCGATATTGAATTGAGTCAATTTCAATATTAGAGCGCTTCTAAGCTGGGGCAGCATTTAAATAGGATGCTCGGAACGGGCTAGAAGCCCATTCCACAATATCTTTATTGATTTTTAATCCACAATTTAAATGTAGAACAGCTTATCATAGAAAAACTCATTAATAGTTTAACCCAAAATTCTATTAATCATTTGACTTGCCTGTAACTCGTGATGACAGCCACAGCAATTAATAATTTTAGCGAGAACCTCTGCCCCCTGATTTTTGTTTAAAGAATGGCTTCTGGGAACTAAGACACTCCTGCAAATCATCATCTAAATCTCTAGCAAAACCATAATCTGCCACATACTTAATCAACTGATTTACCGGGCCTAATAAGACAGTATCTGTATCTTGTTGCGACAGAAACGTACCGTCAAATCCGTTGATTTTGTAAAAATCTTTGCGGTTAGTATCCGCCGTAACGGAAGCCACAGTAACTCCGTTAGAAGAAAAGCCTTTGAAGCAGATTCTCTTTTCTGTTTGAGCAATCTGAATGTATCGAGAACCGCCGCCGTGATAAATTCCCACCTGTAACGGTAAAGCAGCTAAAGCATTCTCAGCCCCGATGCTGCTCAAAAACAAAACTATAAATCCCAGTTTGGTACAACAGTGCCAAAACTTCATTTGTGATTCCCTCTAATCCAATTAATATTGAAATCTTAACCCAAAATTTTATTAATTATTTGATTTGCCTGCGACTCGTAACTCCCGCCAAACAAATTAAAGTGATTCAAAATATGATATAAGTTGTAAAGCGTTTTGCGCTTTTCATAGCCTGAATCCAGCAACCAAACTTCATTATAACCTCGATAAAATGCTGGGGAAAAACCGCCGAAAAGTTCCGTCATCGCAATATCGACTTCTCTGTCGCCCCAATAAGTCGCGGGGTCAAAAATTACTGGTTCCCCCGCAGCAGTTACCGAGGCATTTCCTCCCCACAAATCCCCATGAACTAAGGAAGGTTGAGGTTTGTAACCCTCCAATAACTTGGGAATAGCTGCTAGCAAAGTTTCCCCTCGACTGAAATTTCCACCACGACGCCTAGCCAACTGTAACTGATAACCAATCCGATGTTCTGTCCAAAATTCTGCCCAATCAGCAGTCCAGTTATTAATTTGAGGAGTTGAGCCGATCGCATTATTCCTATCCCAACCAAAACATCCCCTTAGCAAGGATGAATTCGCCTTTTCTCCCCCCGTTAGCAAGGATGAATTCGCCTTTTCTCCCCCCCTTAGCAAGGGGGGGCTGGGGGGGGTGTATTTGTGCATTTGAGCCAGTTTGCGTCCCATTTGGGCCCAGGCTATCTCGCTCCCGCCACTTCGCAAATCCAGCCATTCCAATACAATATAAGCAGAATTGCCCTCAGTTCCCCAGCAAATCGGTTGAGGAAGGCGAATAGTCTGAGTTTGGGCCATTTGCTGCAAACCCAGCGCCTCAGTTTCAAACATGGCGACTTGGGAAGCTTGATTGATTTTGGCGAAATAAGTGCGGGTACTGCTGTTGATAGCATAGCCTTGGTTGATGCAGCCACCGCTGACTGAACGGCGGTTGTCTATTGAAAATGTGTCTCCGGTTGCTTGGGAGATGTGTGCTGCAATTTTGTGCCACATAGCATCAAATGGTTTTGAGGGCGATCGCCATTAGTGTATCTGACTGGCGACACTTTACTGCGATTAATCGATCGCAGATCGGACACAATAGAATTATTCGACCGTCTTTTTTGTGGATATATCTTAATATCATGTGGGGTCGATTACCATAACAAAAAACTGTTCGTAGTGCGGACTTCAGTCCGCAATATGCTGCGGACTGAAGTCCGCACTACGAACGGCGATATTACTCGCGAACCGCCTGAAGATGACCAGAATAATTCGGTATGCCCAACAGCGGTTCGGGAGTGGCTAGACAATGTAGGGAGAGTCGATCGCCTTGGCGCGATTAATTGCTACCAATGTCTGGTAAATCAAAGCCGAAATCTCAGCCCGGGTGATGTCTCGCTGCCCAGAAAGCCGATCGCGCGCCGGATAGTTTACTACAATCTTCAAAGCTGTTGCTGTGGCTGCGGCGCTTAAAGCAAAATTAGGAATTTGATTGCGATCGCTGTAAACTT
The DNA here is from genome assembly GCF_020738625.1 of Microcoleus sp. PH2017_09_SFU_O_A. Taxonomy (NCBI): domain Bacteria; kingdom Bacillati; phylum Cyanobacteriota; class Cyanophyceae; order Oscillatoriales; family Microcoleaceae; genus Microcoleus; species Microcoleus sp. PH2017_09_SFU_O_A. Next base: position 41,711 of record NZ_JAEQCF010000005.1, on the reverse strand, counting down.
TCAAAATATCGGGATTGCCACCCTTAAGTTGTAAACCGTTAACCAAAGATACGATCGCCTCTGTCTTCGTCAAATTCTGATTCGGGCCAAACTTCAACCCCGGAAACCCGGACAAAAACCCCGCCCGATTCGCCCGATCGATCGCACTTCTCGCCCAAAAACTCGCCGAAACATCAATAAAATTGGTAGCCGCCGCCTTCGGAATCGGACTAAATGCACTCACCAAAAGCGCCGCATATTGAGCGCGATTTAAACTGTTGTCAGGCCCGAAAGAACCATCAGGAAAACCGCTAATTATATTCGCCGCAGCCAAAGCTTCAATAAACTTTTCTGCCCAATGTCCAGAAATATCGCTGAACCTGGAACCGCCGATATTTGGATTGCCGCCAGCCTTTCTCACCGCAGCTTGCACAGCTTTTAAAGCATTCACTTTCCCGTAACCGAACCAATCGCTGCGGCGAGTATTAGCATCGTAATTTCCCAGGCGATTCCCCAACTGCGGATCGGCATCAACATCGACAATTTTGTCAGCAGTTTGTTCGAGAATTCCCCGCACTTCCCGCGCCGTCAAACGGGGGTTAGCAGATAGCACTAAACCTGCCACTCCAGCGACTACTGGAGTGGCGCTAGAAGTGCCGCCAAAGCTATCGGTGTAGTCCCCCGAGTCGTAGCCGGCAACCCCGACGCGATCGGCAGTAAACACCCCCAAACCTGGCAAATACTCCGACACCTCCGGCGCAGTCGCAATAAATCCGGTTTCTGGTAGCCAGGTTCCAGGCGGTGCGTTGTTGCTGGGCGCGCAAACCGAGATGCTGGTGCCCCAATTGCTGTAGGCTGCTTTTTTGTTGAGGGAAGTGGAAGCAGACACCGCAATTACATCGGGGTGTACGGCAAATCCTGCTAGCCAATTAGTTTTGCCGCCCACAACGTTATTTGGCCAGCCTTTCTCGTCCACAGTCCCGTTAACGGGGCGGTTGGCATTCCCCGCAGCAAACAGAATCACGCAGCCTCTGCCGCCCCGCCCTTGGGTTGCTGCTTTGGTGATAGCGGCGCTTTGGCGTAGGGAAAGCGGATAGTAAACTGCCCCAGGCCCCCAACTGCAAGAGATGACGGCGGCGCCTTTGTCGATCGCCCAATTGAAGATTTTTTCGATCGACTCGTCATCGAGAAAACCCGTGGTACGGATCGGCATCACGGCGCATCCGGGGGCGACGCCGACAGTACCTTTACCGTTTTCTTCCGCAGCGGCGACACCGGCGCAACTTGTCCCGTGGTTGTCCGATTCAGCAACCGGCATCGGGGAAGTGTCGCCGTCTTTGAAATCGATGGGCGAGACGATTTTGCCTTGGCCTTGAAAATCGGGGTGCGTCAGATCGACTGAATCATCGGCGATCGCAATTACGATCGATCGCACGCCGCGAGTCATATCCCAAGCTGGTTCTGCATAAATTTGAGCGCCGCTGACAACTCCGTCACCGCCTTTGTTATTGAGATACCACTGTTTGGGATAAAGCGGATCGCGGGGTGTATAATGTTGCTGAGTTTCTAGGATAATATTGGGTTCCGCCACCAAAACTTCTGGATATCTTGTCAAGCGGTTGGCAATTTTAATCGGGTTTTCGGTTGCTTGTTTGGTGACTTCGCAGACGAAGGTATTGGGAATGCCTTCGACTGGCCGGATTATTGTTAAATTTGCTGCATTGGCGATCGACTTTCGCGATTCTTCGTTTACTTGTTCGCCAAATTGAATAGTAATGCGATCGGTTAAATAAAAGAATGTGCTCGGATTGTTTGCGGGACAATAGACATGGCTAGCAAAAACTACAGCATCGCTGGCGCGGGCGGCTTGCATTGCTGCATCTAGGTTTTCCGGCGCCACTAGATATTCTTCCAGATTACTTTGGCCGACGCGACGGTTAAGTTTTGCCTGATTTGTTGCAGCCCAATTATTTGATGTCGATGCTGTCGCTGACGGACGGACTGTAAAGCGGTTTGGAACTTTTGACAGCAACAACTCATCGCCGCCGCGCTGCAAAATCACTGCCAGACTTGCTTCGGGAACTCCGATACCTTGATAATTTTGTAAGGTATTTGCGGAAAGTGCGATCGGTTGTGTCATTAGAAATGCCCCTGTTCAGTTTTGATCCAGTATTTACTATATCTCTGAAAAACAGGCAAGATGCCTGTTCCACAAAGACTGAATCTTCTGGTGGGGAGTAGGGGTTGGGCTTCTAGCCCGCCCAAAAAAGGCCGATCGACAAAGATCGAACAACTACCATCAAATAAATACGCTAGGATTAACGTTAAAAAAATCTCCCAGCGCCTTAGCTTGCGCCTTGCTAATCGCCCGTTTCCCATTAACCACCTCAGAGACTACTCCTTTGGAACCAATCACGCCGACTAAATCAGCTTGTTTGAGTTCGCGAATTTCCATGAAATGCAATAGAACATCCCGGGGAGTCACTTCTGGATCTGGGTAATATTTTGATTCGTATTCTTCGATCAAGATTCCCCAGAGACTCAGTAAAGTTTCTTCTTCTAGTGTTAATTCTTCCTTAGACATCAGAAAATCGACTTCTGCGAGGGCAAGATCGTTATCTTCTTCGTTCAGGATGGGCTTAGGCTGCGATTTCGCCAGCAGTTGACCGTAGACTGTTTTCTCGATTGTGATATTCATGGTTCATTTTATTGTTAAATTAGATCGAAACTTACGCATCAAAACCAAAGAAACCGGGTTTTTCACCAATTTTAAAGCCTCAAATGCAGTATTTAGGTAAAAAAACCCGGTTTCTGCCTCCGGGACTAAATCGCCGGGATATGTCCAATCCCCCGCGATTTCCTTTGTTTAATCCAAAATCGATCGCACCCTTTGACATTTGAACAAATTTGGTTTACACTTAGCCGGTTGCGATCGCCAATGGTAAGATCGGCTCAAGCTAAATATCTTTTTAAAGCGCCGAGGCGCAAAGTAATTTCATGGTATACTCTGCAACTGTTTGCTGGCTTCGCTTCACCGCCCGGATGACGATCGGGGCGATCGCAGTTTTGACCCTGTTGCAACCGCTCCAAGCCCAAGCACAACAACCTTCTCGGCCAGATAACCAACCGCAAGTCGAACCCGCCGACGACCCCACAGACCCCAACAACCTCCGCCCTGTCACCCCAGACAGCAGCGTACTGAGCATTGCCGGAGGTCAGCGTTTGATGACAGAAGCCAGTGGTGCTATTTCCAGTCAAAATTACACGCTGGCGGCTCAAAAACTTCAAGAATCCCGCCAAATTTTCAATCAACTCTCCAACTTCTACCAGCAACTGGGCAGCAGTTTTGCCGGAATTGACATCCGCTTGGCCGACAGCAACCGCACCAAAGCTGTGGAAACAGCCCAAATGCGCGACGAAGCTACCTACCGGCTGGCGTTGGTACACCGCGCACAAAATAAGCCGGAACTGGCTGTTCCCCTACTGATTCAGATTATTCGATCGCAACAGCCAACTCGCGACTTGGGTAAAAAAGCTTACCAGCAATTACTGGAATTGGGCTTTGTGGATGCCCCCTATCCCCGGCCTGCTGCAACTCAACCGCGATCGTCTAACAAATAGTTCCACTAAAATACTCAATACAGCCCTTTATCACAAATACCAATGGTTACACCGTCTCAAGTAGCAGAAATGATTCAGACTGGATTACCAGACGCTAAGCTAAAAGTTGAGGATTTGAGAGGCGGCGATCACTACCAGGTGAGAGTAGTCTCTGCTGCCTTTGAAGGGAAAACCCGAGTACAGCAACACCAACTGGTTTACGGAGCTCTCAAACAGGCAATGGCTAGTGAAGCTATCCACGCTTTGGCGTTGGAAACCTTAACTCCGGCAGAATGGGCAGCCAAAAGTGAAGTTGCTTAGTTTTTTAGTCGCAATTATCGCAAGTTTGTGCTTGTGTCAATAGTCGCTTGAGAAACAGTTGCTAACCAAAGAAATCGGCTTTTGCACCGGAATCTATGGCTTTCAACAGTTGACAGTTGACAGTTGACAGTTGACAGTTGACAGTTTGATAGCGACCTCTACCCTTAAGTCCGAGGATTGGAGTAATCAATAGTCTGATTTTAATTTCTCCCTCAAAGACTTGGGGCTTTCAACCAATTCTTTCTGGTAACGAGAAATTTTCGTTAAAAACCCGGTTTCTGCCTCATCAGAAACTACTGTCAACGTTTAAAAATTTTCAAACAATATTAGGAGATACCATGAGTACAGCACATGAAAGAATTGACGAATTGGTTAAGCAAAACAAAATCATGGTGTTCATGAAGGGCAATAAGTTAATGCCACAGTGCGGTTTCTCTAATACTGTGGTGCAAATTCTCAATACGATGGGAGTGCCTTACGAAACAGTTGATGTTTTGGCAGACCAAGAAATTCGTCAAGGCGTTAAAGAGTATTCCAACTGGCCGACAATTCCCCAAGTTTATATCAATGGCGAGTTTCTTGGCGGCTCGGATATTCTGATCGAGATGTATCAAAAGGGCGAATTGCAAGAAGTTGTAGAAGTCGCTTTGGCTTCTTAAACAATTGACAGTTGACAGTTGACAGTTGACAGTTGACAGTTGACAGTAAAGTGTGAAGCGTGAGGTTTTTTTATGGGGATTTAAACTCCACTCCCCCACGCCACATTCCTGAAGTGGGGAAGTTAAACCCGCTAGCGGACAATTGTCAATTGCCCACTGTTTAAAATCAGACAGAACAAACATAGCCCCGACTTCTTCAAGAAGCCGGGGATCTAATAGCAACCGGGTTTTACGTTGAATTAGGTTCATTTATAGCAGAAGCAAGAAGGAAGAAGGAAAAAGCAGGAAATCACAAATAACCAATTCCCGATTCCCGATTCCCTCTTTTGCCGATGCCCGATGCCCAAATAATCAGCGGGTTTATTAAACCAAATTTGGTGTTTAATAATAGTCTGATTCAGCTTGCGTTTGTGTCTGTGGCATTTCAAAATTGGAAGTATCGTGAATGTAACGCGCTGCTTCTTCCTCTAATCTGTGAATCAGATAGGGTTCCAGGCTGTTACAATGTCGCAGGGCTGCGAGGTAGCCATCTAAGTAAAGCCGCAGGTCATCGAAACGATAACCTCTATTCCACATTTCGACGAGAGCGTCGGTGAGTTTTTGGTAGTGCCGGATTGTTTGGGTATCTTGTAGCATGGTCTGAGTTTGAAATCCTTTGTGGTGTATAATGACGGCGGGATTTAGGAACTGCCCGGATTCATACTGAGCAAGCTCAGAAGAGAGGCGATTGCTAAATAAAAGCTTTTACCCTGCTCAACAGGCTACCCTCCATAAAAAATTTCACTTGCTGCTATGCAGTGGCTCGACTCTTTGGCGCGCACCTAAATAATTCACCGTGCGTTTAATAGAATCGGGATGTTGCTGAATTTGGCGATCGAACTGAGTGAGTGTTCCGGCTACCGAGCGAACGGTTGCACGCATTTTAGTTTCAGTTACGCGATTTGTCAACTTCCTGGGAGTGGATACCCTGTCGGGGGGTTCGGTCAAAGCAGGTGGCTAGGTCATAGGCTCGATCGGCTGTAAGCTATATTATTTTCATTGTAAGCTCACCGCCAGAATGATTTAACCTTTCTCAGGTCTGACGATCGCAATTTGACCAAATCTTTAAAATTGATACTAGAAGTTTGTTCGTCGCTTTAAACGCAGCTTATGCTTGAGTAGCCATGGTTACAAAACCTTGACAAAAGCTCTGTTAACCTGGTACCCATTAGTGATAAGGGAAGCTCGCCGTTGTGGGATCTGCAAGTATTTCAATTGTTGAAGGAAATCCGCACCTGCGATCGCTCTTGGGCTGGCATTTACAGCAAGTCGGTCACTGGGTGCACCAATCAGCGGATATCAGTCATGCTAGGGAAATATTTTTCAGCCGCCAGCCAACCCTAGTGATTCTTGATGCCCAATTGCCTGATGGGGACGGTTTGGAATTTTGCCGCTGGCTCCAACAGCAGCAGCAATCGCTGATTTTGATGCTATCAGCGCGAAATTCAGAAGCGGATATTGTGGAGGGTTTGAAGTCGGGCGCCGACGATTACCTGACTAAACCGTTTGGGATGCAAGAATTTATGGCTAGGGTGGAAGCCCTGATGCGCCGCAACCGCACGATGGTACCGCCCGCGATGCTGGAGTGCGGGCGGCTAAAAATTGACTTGGTACAGCGCCGAGTCAGGCTGCATGAGGAACACATCGAGCTTACTCCCCAGGAATTCAGCCTGCTGTACGTGCTGGCTCAAGCTGGAGGAGTGCCTTTGTCGCGCTCCGATTTGCTGCGTCGGGCGTGGCCGGATGCGATTGACAACCCGCGCACGATCGACACTCACGTACTCTCTCTGCGGAAAAAAATCGAAATCGACCCGCGACAGCCGAGTCTAATTCAAACTGTGCGGAATGTCGGCTACCGCCTGAATCTGGAATTGTTGAATACGAATCAACAACATTCACCCGTATTCGGCGCTCCGACATCTGAAACTATCATTAGCCGATAGATCTGATTTTAGGTTGAGAATTGATGTGCGATCGCATCTGTTCTCGCGGCCATAATAAAATCATTGCGGTGCAGTCCCGAAATCGAGTGAGTCCACCAAGTAACGGTAACTTTTCCCCATTCGGTTAACAGTGCGGGGTGATGCCCTTCAGTTTCTGCTGCTTCGCCTACACTGTTAGTAAAGGCGATCGCACTTTTGAAATCCGGGAACTTGTAAGTGCGCTCTAACTGGGGAATACCATTTTTTTCAATCAAATTCCAGTCGGGAATTTGAGGTTTGAGTTGGACAATTTCGTAAGCTGTGACGCGGGGAGAGTTTGGGAGGCAGGCGGCACATTTTTCTTGCAATAGGGTGGGCATAAATTGCTTTTTAGTTCGATGATAGTTTTCTGGGTATTCTATTAGGATTAAGCTAAAGGTACATAACTAATGCGATCTAGATATTCATCATCATCAGCCGCTTCTGCAATTAATACTAAATCAGCAATCACTTGACCAACATCTGCTTGACGGCGAAGTACCAAAATTCCTGGTAAATGATGACCTGTGCTTAAATGATCTGCCAAGTGAAATGGCATTGAGCGGCGGTTCTTAGTAATGAGTAAAAAACCATTTTTTTCACACCAAACTATAATTTCTGGATCTAGTGTACCTCTAGGTGGCACACCTGAATCGCCAACCGTGTGGATAATTAAATTTGGTAGATGACGCAATAGCTGTTCGCGATACAAGGACGGCATATTTTCATCTATAAGGTACTGAATTGCCATTTATTGTGCTGCTGCCCGATTCGCATCGCCTTCTGCTTTTAACTTCCGAAGCCGTAAGACAACAGGCGGAGGATTTTTATCGTGTTCTGCCTGTGCTTTTAGAGTGTACTCTAACCAATCTTCTACATACTTTTCTACAATTTCTGGATTTTGTAGATAGTAAAAAATTGTAGCGTAAATTTGCTCTAAAGTTACTGTGGGAAACAGCTCTGCTATGACTTCTGGTGATTTCTTACCATAAATGTATTCATCGAGAATATCCTCGATCCCAATGCGGGTCTCTTTAATGCGAATATCATCAGCCGCCCAAAAATCAAAATAGTCTTTTAATTGCTTTGGTTTCTTGACTACAGTTACTTCTACAGTTTTACTCATTGTCTCTGGCTCGCTATCGAACACTTACCAATTTTAATTATAGCACGATCGTTGTGCGTCAGCCTGATGTAAATAAATGTTCGATCGCCCGTTTTTTCGGATAATTCATCAAAGAGCGATCGCACTCTCTTTTTCCGCCCAATTCAGTATTAACCGTTCAAAAATTGATCGGGATCGATGCCAGATTCCCGCAGCCTTTCGATCAAAGATTGTAAGCGAGTTTCGGCAATCTCTGCACGCTCCTGTGCCTCATCGGCGCGCTCTTGTGCCTCATCGGCACGCTCTTGTGCCTGCTCGGCTCGCTCCTCGGGAGTCGGAATCCAATTGCCTTCACTATCGTACCAGCGCAACCACAGTCGATCGACTCCCAGATAATCCCCGTGCCACAAACCCAAGCCTAAATCAATCTCAGGCATCCACAGGCGCGAGTCAGACAGTTCCAATTCTTCATAGCGAGCGCCATCCAATTTAAAAGCCCTCAATCGATTGGTGTAGCGACTGAAAACAACATAATAAGGAATTCGCAAAACCTGCTCGTAAACCTCCCATTTTCTGAGCGGCTTTTCCGAACTCGGTTCGTGGTTAATATTACCATTTCCTGCTATTTGTTCAGGCGCAGACGGTATATTTTCCCCCTCATTTTCTCCCAAATCTTCTTTTTCTGTTCCCGGCGAGAGCAATTCTACAATCACAAAAGGATTCACACCCTCTTGCCAAATGACATAACTCAGCCGCATATCAACTTCATCATACAATCGGGAAACTCCCACAACTCCAAACCAATCCGGGCGCTTGTACCAAAGCGGGTGACGCACGTCATAATAAAGATTCATGTCGCTCCCGGTAAATATTTGGGAAGCTGAATAGGTGGAAGGGCGGAAAGTGTAGCTCAGCAACTGCGGTTGCAAGCCGTGAAATTCATCAGGCAAACCAGGTTCCTCCGGATTTTCGCTAGGTAGATCGTACATCGTGGGAAGTGTTTCTTTTGGCGATCGGGGCGGTTCTGTTTGAGGCACGGGATATTTAGGAAACATAAGAATTTAGGGGAATAACTGACTTTATTTTAACTCAAGCAATATTAAGCAGGTGGCTGATTTCCCAGCATCTAATTTCGTTAAATTCAAAAGGTTTGTAGTGAGGACTTTAGTCCGCATCAAATTCTGCGGACTAAAGTCCGCACTACAAACCTATTCGATCCAGCTAACAACTTAGCTGCTCGTAAGCTTTCAACGGCTTTGGTTAAAAGAGCAATTTGTTCTGGTATCAAATCAATACTCCTTCTCTGCGAACATTTAGAAAGAAAGGACTTTTCTCTTGCTGAAAACGTGCTGCGGAGGCGAAAGCACTAGAAATTACTACAGTACGATCTAAGCACAAAGCAGCAACAAATTCACTCGTGCGAGCGATTTCTTTGCCAGCACTCACAGGTTCGTCCAATACAACCAAAATATCAATATCAGAATCTGGTTTCGCATCTCCTCTGGCTTGGGAACCGTAGAGAATTAACTGTACAAGTCTGTCGCCGTACAAATCATTAAAGTAGTGGCGCAGTTCAGCTAATATTTCTGGTAAATTCTCGTTCATATTGTTGGTTTATCAAGTTATAGCGGATCTAGCTCTCATATGAGGTACGTTGTTGGGCTTCAGCCCTCTTAGTGGAACTGGTTATATAAGCTATCAGTCATACCTCATCTTTTTGAGAAAGGCTATATATTGTCAGATTATGGATAATCTGGGCGGAATAACACCGCGATCTTATTTGTATTGTAGATGTTGGTGAAATCACGCCCCGATGATATTGAAACAAGTAGTCGTTCGCTCAACCGATAATTTTCTTAATCAAATCCAACTTGCCTAGATAGGGAGCGTACCGCCATTTAAAGTCAAGTAAAAATGACTTTTGCAGCACGCTTTTTTGATGTGAAAAAGTATCAAAACTGGCTTTCCCATGATAGCTACCAATACCGCTGTCGCCAACTCCGCCAAAAGGTAAAGTTGTAACTCCGACTTGCATCACCGTGTCGTTGATGCAAACTCCGCCGGAAGAAGTTTCGCGCAAAACTCGTTCTTGTTTCTCCTTATCCTTTGAGAACAAATACAAAGCTAGCGGTTTGGGGTGGGCGTTGATTTGGGCGATCGCCTCTGAGAACTCTTCATACTCCAAAACGGGCAAAATCGGGCCAAAAATCTCATCCTGCATCACCGGCGAATCCCAGGAAACCTTGTCAATTACCGTCGGCGCAATATATTTGTCTTCGACGTTAGTTTGACCGCCCGCGACAATTTCACCATCTTTGATAAACTCTGCCAAACGTCCTAAATGATGCTGATTGATAATTCGGGAATAGTCGGGACTTTTCTGCGGATCTTCGCCGTAAAATTCGTGAATTGATGTTTTAATTGCTTGCATCAAAGCGGGTTTAACTTTTTTGTCAACTAACAGGTAATCTGGAGCAATACAAGTTTGACCGGCATTGATAAATTTGCCCCACGCAATGCGTCTTGCAGTATATTCAACTTGAATGTCTGAGTCTACAATGCAAGGACTTTTGCCACCCAATTCTAATGTGACAGGTGTGAGGTGTTTGGCGGCGGCTTCCATGACTACTTTACCGATTTTTGTGCCTCCGGTAAAGAAGATGTGGTCGAATTTTTCGGCTAATAATTGTTGGCTGATTTCAACTCCTCCTTCGATGGCTGCGATGTAGGCGGGATCGAAGGCTGTGAGAATCATATCCGCGACAACTTTCGACGTGTGCGAGGCGATTTCTGAGGGTTTGAGGATGGCGCAGTTGCCGGCGGCGATCGCCCCGACTAAAGGTGATATCATGAGCTGAAACGGGTAATTCCAAGGCCCGATGATTAAAACGACGCCCAAAGGTTCCGGGTAAATCCGGGCTGAGGCGGGGAATTGATCGATCGGTGTTGGCACTTTTTTGGGCTTGGCCCACGATTCAACGTTTTTGATGGCATAATTAACTTCTGCGAGCGCAGCAATTTCAAAATAAGCCTCATACTCCGGCCTGTTCAAATCAGCCTTGACAGCATCCACAATCCGTGATTGATTGGAGACGATCGCACTTTTGAGATTTTTGAGTTGTTCGATCCGAAAATCCACATCTTTAGTTTTCCCAGTAGCAAAAAATTGTCGCTGCTCCCGGATCGTATCCCTGACACTCAATAGCATATTTTCTCCTGTATCTATCTACATAAATGTTACAATAAAAAAATGAAAATATCAAAAATCAATTTTTTATCTTCCTGTTTATCATTGCTTTGCTTGTTCGCAGTTACAAGCTGCAATTCGAGTTCTCAAAAACAAGTTGTTATTTGCTCAAAAGACTTTAGCGAACAAGTCATCCTTGCAGAAATTTTAGCACAGCACATCGAAGCCAAAACAGATATTAAAGTAGAACGCGAACTCAACCTCGGAGGCTCGCTTTGCCATCAATCCCTAACAGCAGGAAAAATTGACTTGTACGTCGAATATACGGGTACAGGTTTTACCAACATTCTCAAACAAAAGCCGATTTCTGACCCCAAAAAAGTCCTCGCCTACCTCAAACAAGAATATCCCAAACAGTTTAAAGCCGAATGGACTGAACCCCTGGGATTTAATAACGGTTTTGCGATTATTGTGCGGGGAGACGATGCCAAAAAACTTAACTTGCAAAATCTCTCGCAATTGGGTAAAGCTGCACCAAAATTGCGCGCTGGTTTCGGGCCGGAATTCAAAGATAGAGAAGATGGATTTCCCGGATTGGCTAAAACTTACGGGATTAGATTTGCGGAAGAACCGAAGGAGTTGCTGTTAGGATTGCTTTATCAAGCACTGCAACAAAAAGAAGTAGATGTGATTGCTGGAGGCACAACCGATGGTTTGATTCAAAGTTTGGGTTTGGTAGTGCTCAAAGATGATAAGAACTATTTCCCGCCCTATGAAGCTGTGCCGGTTGTGCGATCGCAAATTTTGGAAAAATATCCCGAATTGCGTCCAGTGCTCGCAGAGTTGGGCGGCAAAATCTCCGAGGAAGATATGCGCCAACTCAACTATCAAGTTGATGGGAAACAGCAGGATGCCGCACAATTAGCGCGGCAGTTTTTGCAGCAAAAATTGGGTGAGTCCAAGCCTGCAACTCCGGCGAAATAAAGGCACGAATTATGCAAAAAATGGTTGGATATCATGTCGAGCAAAATATCAACTATAGGTTTGTAGTGAGAACTTTAGTCCTTCTTTTTGCGGACTAAAGTCCTCACTACAAACCTACAATCGGGTGCGTCTCGAAGAAGACCGGGCGAATAGAATTCGCGTCTATACAAGCAAAACCTGCCTCCGCAGGTTGAAGAACGAACGGTTAAAATTATGTGATCTTCTTCAGAAGACCGGGCGAATAGAATTCGCGTCTATACAGACAAAACCTGCCTTCGCAGGTTGAAGAAGGAACGGTTAAAATTATGTGATCTTCTTCAGTCCGCGGAGGCGGACTTTGTTTGTGTGCCCGTAAACTCCGCGGTTTCAACCGCCGTCTTTCTTCTTTCCAAACCTGGTTTCAACCCCCGTCTTTCTTAAGTTCCTTCACTCAGCTTCGCTCAGCCTGCGCAAATTCAAAATATCGCTCATATTTTTAATCTGCATACAAGTCCGCTCGAACTGTTCTTTATCCTGGATATCCATGCACAAATCAATTAATGCCGGCAATCCTGGATATGTTTTGACTTGGGCGCTGCGGACGTTGACTTTGTTGTCTTTCAAATGCGATAATACATCGTTGAGAACTCCCACTCGATCGAGGGCTTCTACTTGAATGTTCACCGGATAAGTATTGGGGCGAGATTCATTGCGGTTGGTGGAATTCCAACTCACAGGAACTAATCTATCTCCCGGTACATTCTCAACATTTGAACATCCTTGGCGGTGAATCGAAATTCCGCGAAGGCGAGTCACTACTCCAATAATTGATTCGCCGGGAATCGGACAGCAACAGCCGGCTAAATGATACAGCAATCCTTCTACACCTGCGATCGGCGATTTGCTCGGAGATGAACTCGGTACGGGTTTGGGTGCGGCTGATGCAGGTATTTGTACTGGCGATTCCTGGATTCCTGCGGGTGCAGCTTCTATTTTTTGCTGCACTTTGACTAAATCTCGCAGTCGGTTGACTACGAGATTTAGGGTGACTTCGCCGTAGCCCAAACCTGCGATTAAATCTTCGACGCTGTGGTAGTTGCAGCGCTGAGCTACTGATTGCATGGGTTCAGATTTCAGCAAGGATTCTAAGCCGTTTTTACCTAATTCTTTTTCCAGCAATTCCCGCCCGCGAGCGAGATTTTCATCTCGGTGCGATCGCTTTAACCACTGGCGAATTCGGTTTTTTGCTCCGTTTGTCTTGACAAAATTCAGCCAATCGGAGCTGGGATGGCCGTTTTTTTGATTCAAGATTTCTACAATATCACCGTTCTTTAAAACCTTGTCTAGTGTCACCATCCGCCCGTTGACTCTGGCGCCGGTGCAGCGATTGCCTATTTCTGTGTGAATGCGGTAAGCAAAATCTACGGGTGTTGACCCGCTATTGAGAGCAATTACGTCTCCGTTAGGAGTGAAAACGTAGATATCTTCGTCGAATAAGTTGTCTTTAATGCTTTGTAAATATTCGCGATCGTCTTTGAGATCGGTTTGCCATTCTAGCAGTTGTCGCAGCCAGGTAAATTTTTCGTCGTCGCCGGTTACTGTGGTATTGGAACCGCCGGTTTCTTTGTATTTCCAGTGGGCTGCTATGCCGTATTCGGCAATGTGGTGCATTGCTACGGTGCGAATTTGTACTTCGATGGGGCGGCCGCTGGTGCCGATGACTCCGGTGTGCAACGATTGATAGCGGTTGGCTTTTGGTAAACCAATATAGTCTTTGAAGCGGCCGGGAATCGGGCGGAATGAATCGTGGACGATCGCCAATGCGCGATAACAGTCATCATTGCTTTCTACTATGATCCGCACCGCAGCAATATCGTACACTTGGTTAAAGCCTTTTTGCCTGCGCTGCATCTTCCCATAAATCCCGTACAAATGTTTGGGACGGCCGCTGACTTCATAGCATTTAATGCCTAAATTGTCAAGCCTTTCTCGCAAACAATCTGTGACTTCTGCAAGTTGGGTTTCTCGATCGCCCCGCTTCACCGCCACCAAGTCCTGAATTTCGCGGTAAGCTTCCGGTTCCAGGTATTTAAAGGCTAAATCTTCCAATTCCCACTTAAAGCGCCCGATACCCAAACGGTTCGCCAGGGGAGCAAAAATCTCTCGGGTTTCTAGGGCAATGGTGCGCTGCTTTTCTTCGGACAAATGCTCCAAAGTCCTCATATTGTGCAGCCTATCTGCGAGTTTGACGACAATCACGCGAATATCTTTAGCCATTGCTAGGAACATTCGGCGGAAATTTTCGGCAAGGCGCTCTGTTTTGCTGGAAAAATTAAACTTAGAAAGCTTGGTGACTCCTTCGACTAACTGTCGCACTTCTGCCCCAAACCGCTGTTCTATTTCTTCGAGAGTAATATCTGTATCTTCCACAATGTCATGGAGGAAACCAGCAGCAATCATAGCGCTGTTTCCGCCCATATATCGGAGTATTCCAGCTACAGCTACGGGATGGCAAATATAAGGTTCTCCCGATTTGCGGTACTGTCCTTCGTGCAAGTCGCGGGCAAATTCAAAGGCCCGACAAATTAAGCCGTTGTCCGTCGTACAATTCGGATTTGGGGCTTCGTCAGGTTGCGATCGAGCATTCAGACATTCTTGCAGCCAGTCGGGAACTATGCAAGGATCGATCGCATTCGAGGGAGTCAGAGTGTTTGCGTTCATGGGGTACACCTTTAAAAATTAGAAATACAAATGGTTAAATGCCAGTTTTCGGTTGAATTGCCGAAATTATGTGTTTAGTTATACTAAACTAATTGAATGCCACAATTTGCAATTCAAAAAAATAGTCAATTTTTCTGTTAACTATACCTATCTAATTGCGAGTCGCCCCCCCTCGCAGGTAGGAAAATATAGTGACTCCACTGCCGCCACTGCGGTCGATCGATCGGGTAAAATGGGGATATTTTGGCGGTAGCAGTGGAGGTCAGTCGATTTGAGATTTGAGATTTGAGATTTGACTCGACAGATGAATCTGGAACTAGGGTCTAAAATTTGAAGATATCCACTCTAGCGAGCATTAGGACACTGTACCTGTTTTTGGTGGAGCGGGCGATCGGCATTTACAGGCAACGCTAAACTCAAAGCAGAAGCCAGAGCGATCGAGTCACGCCCCCAGTGATGAAATTTTCTCAAAAAACAGGGAATTGCTGCAAAAAGGCACGGCTTTCCTTCATCTGAGCCAACCTTAAGCAAGAATCTACTTTGATTATAAATATAAATTTGTTCACAAAATCATGATATTGTCCGAAGACCGCCGCCATTGCTACGAAGAATTACAGCAAGCACTCGAACAGCTACAAAGAACTGTTACACAGGATAAGGTCGATCGGGCAGCGCTGGCGATCGAATACAAAAAAGTGCAACAATTTTTCGGAAACCAAATTATGAGAGTCCCCAGCACTGAGTTAGACGCCTCAGAACCCCCCCCAGAACAGTCATATTTGACGGAAATTCACAAGCAACTGCGGTTATTGGGAACAGATGTCACGTTTTTGCAAGTAGCGAAGCAGCCAGCAACAGCATCCGCAAGGCAAACTGCGACGGCGGAGCGACTTAACACGCTAATTGGCTACTGCGGCGCGGTGCTCCAAAAAAATTCTGGTGCGCCCGGGCCCGTCGAGATGCAAAATTAATAACTGTTTTCGTATAGTAAACGATTTCTTGTAAATTCCTTGAAGATAGCGGTAGACATTGATAGTATGTAATCAATAAAAAACCACCGTGTATGACGAATTCCAATACATTGGATACGGACTCAACTTCACACGCAAAGAAATTCTTGCCTTTTTGGGACAAGTCATGTCAGGAGATATCGAGACAGTTGTGGTCGTCGATCGCTTTGATCTACTCGCGCCCAGGAGTTGACAGATCCATATTATCAAGTGGATCTGTCAACAGCAAAATTGCTAACTCCTGGTTCTGTGCCGAACAGACTTATCTCCCCAACCAGAAATGGTTGAAGATATCCTATGAATCATCCAGGCTGACGATTGCGGACTCTACTCCCAGCGTCAAGACAAATCTACTATCCAAAAAGATCAGAGTCTACCCGGAAACAAAACTAGCTCAGAAATGGCGGACATGGATAGCCGCAAGCAGATGGTGTTACAATCAAGCAATTGCCATTCTCAAAAATGAAAAAATCGGTAAATATGAATTGCGTAAACGCATCATGGATTCAGCACCTGAATGGGTGTCTCAACAGCCATACAACCCGCGTCAACTAGCAGTATTTCAAGCCTGCGAAGCACACAAAGCAGCTTGTAAATCCCAAGGTACAGCCAAGTTTAGAAGTTGTCAAGAACCAACTCAAACTATTAGGTTTCAAACAGCGAACTGGAAATCAAACACATTCTATCCGCGCGAAACCAAAGGCTTGTCTTTTAAAGCGTCTGAAGCAATAGTGGAGGTAATGCAACACGAACCAACCCTTAGTATTATCAACGATCAATGGTTTATCTGCTATGCGGTTGACACTGTTGCACCGCCTCCGACTCAATCCGAATTAGCGATTGCCTTAGACCCGGGAATCAGAACATTTATGACAGGATTTGACGGTCATAATATACTGAAATTAGGCAAAAGTGATATCGGTCGCATTTATCGGTTAGCCAGACATTTAGACAAGTTAATGTCTCGGCTCGGAAAAAGCAAAGGTAGTCAGTTTAAGCGGCTGCGGTATCGATTGAGAAAAGTAGCAGCAAGGATTCGTGTTAAGATTAAGAACTTAGTTTCGGAATTGCACAATAAGGCGGCTAATTACCTAGTTAGCAAGTATAAGTTAATTTTCTTGCCAACATTTGAAACGCAGCAAATGGTAAAAAAGGGTAAGCGAAAACTTGCCACGAAGACAGCTAGAGCGATGGTGACTTTGAGTCATTATCGTTTTAAACAAACGTTGAAGCATCAAGCATCCAAGTACGGTTGTGTTGTAGTAGACGTGACAGAAGAGTACACCAGTAAGACTTGTTCAAAATGCGGTCATATCCATAGCAAGTTGGGCGGCTTAAAAACGTTTAAATGTCCCGAATGCGGACACACTCTGGACAGGGATTTAAACGGCGCTTTCAATATTCTGTTGAAAGCTTTGAGGGATACCTCCATGTCTGGTAAGCTGCAAGCTTTCCAGATTATGCCATACACAGTAGATTTGGGTGGATTCCTAGATTTACCGGGTTAAATGTATCTGAATTAACAGGGAATATAGATAAGGCAAGGAGAAATAAAGCGGTGGAATGTCCAAAATGCAAGCATCCCAACTTAGACGGTGGCACCTTAGCCGGCAGTATGTCGGTGCAGTGGTGTCCCAACTGTTACGGTATCTGGATTCCGGGCAAAGAATACGAAGCTTGGCAGAAAGAACACAGCCTCTGGTACAACAAATCCGAGAAGCCTCAGCCGACTGGCACTCTCGGCATAGAATTCACGCCGTCTCCCTACGACAGCAAAGCAGCACTGTGTCCCGAAGACGGTCACTATCTGTCGCGGGCAAAGGTTCCGTTTAGCAGAGTGCCCTTTTACATAGAGCGCTGTATGCTGTGCGGAGGAATTTGGTGCGATAACGGCGAGTGGGATATTCTCGAAAGTCTGGGATTCCACACCGAGATTGACAAGATGTTTTCTCCCAACTGGCAAGCTAAGGCCCGCGTGCAAGAACTCGCTGCTCGGGAACGTCAGGTGCTGACTGAGAAGCTGGGCCCGGATATCGCCGGATATGTGTTGGAACTAGCGGAAGTTTTAGCAGACCATCCCCATGCTGATTGTGCGGCTACTTACATATTGCGGAGAGCTGAGTTGAAACGAAAGGAAATTTAGTCAGTTGGCAGTTGGCAGTTGGCAGTTGGCAGTTGGCAGTTGGCAGTTGGCAGTTGGCAGTTGGCAGTTGGCAGTTGGCAGTTGGCAGTTGGCAGTTGGCAGTTGGCAGTTGGCAGTTGGCAGTTGGCAGTTGGCAGTTGGCAGTTGGCAGTTGGCAGTTGGCAGTTGGCAGTTGGCAGTTGGCAGTTGGCTGTGGTCATTAGTTATCAAATACTGACTAACAACTGACAACTAACTGACAACTAATAATTAACTGCTATCATGTCTGGTCGATTGTCATTAATAAAATTGTTTGTAGTAAGGATGAAATTTATCCCGTCACCCCGATTGATGACTCGCCGTCCTCACTACGAACGATTTAGGATTATATGACGGGACATGATATGACCAATAACCAATAACTAACAACTAATAACTAACAACTAATAATTAACAACCAATAACCAATAACCAATAACCAATAACCAATAACCAATAACCAATAACCAATAACCAATAACTAAGGACTAAGGACTAAGGACTAATGACTAATGACTCTTCTCTATTTTCGGTTGAAAATCTGCGAGTAGCTTATCCTCAGCGGCGGGGCCAATCCGGTTGGGCCGTTGATGGGGTTTCCCTGGCGTTGGAACCGGGGGAAAAACTGGGATTAGTTGGGGAGTCTGGGTGCGGTAAGTCAACTTTGGGTAGGGCGGCGATGCGGTTGCTGCCGGATTCGACTTTGGTTGAGGGGCGGGTTGGTTTTGGTGGAGAGTCGGTGTTTGAGATGAATGCTTCGCGGCTCAGACGCTTTCGGGGCGAAGCTGTGGCATTGATTTTTCAAGATCCGATGACTCGTCTCGATCCTTTGATGACTGTTGGGGAACACTGCATTGAGACTTTGCAGGCTCACAGACCGAATTTGAATCGCAAGGAAGCTAAGAAACGGGCGATCGAGATTTTGGATGCTGTGAAAATTCCGGCGTCTCGCTGGTCGCAATTTCCCCACGAATTTAGCGGTGGAATGCGCCAAAGAGTGGCAATTGCTTTGGCTCTTTTGCTCGATCCTAAATTAATTGTGGCGGATGAACCGACGACGAGTTTGGATGTAACTGTCGCTGCTCAGATTTTGCAGGAGTTAACCCGACTTTGCGCTTCAAGAGGAACGGCGATTTTATTGATTTCTCACGATTTGGCGATGGTGGCTGAGTATTGCGATCGCATTGCGGTGATGTACGGCGGCAAAGTCGTGGAAACGGGGCCAGTGCTGGATGTTTTTGAACGGCCGCAACACGAATATACTCGATCGCTCCTGAAAGCAGCTTTGCACATTCAAGCTGATTCGGGTAAAGGGTTAACATCGGAGGAAAGAAGGACTGAAGTCCTCACTACAAACTTAACAAATTCACCTCTGTTGACTGTGACGAATTTACAGCAGCACTACAGTTTAGAAAGCAATTTATTAGACCAGTTATTTTCGAGGAACCGCCAGGTAATTAAAGCCGTAGACGGCGTTAGTTTAGAGCTGGAGCGGGGAGAAATCCTCGGGCTTGTAGGGGAGTCCGGCTGCGGCAAAAGTACGTTATCGCGCACAATTTTGCGACTGATTCCCCCGACAGGTGGGAAAGTGGAATTTCAAGGCATAGATATCACTGCCTTGAGCCGCGATGCTGTCAGGAAACACCGCCGCCAAATGCAAATGGTATTTCAAGATCCTCACGCTTGCTTGAATCCAATGATGACTGTCGGGCAAAGTATTGCCGATCCTTTGTTGATTCACAAATTAGCTAATGGAGAGGAAGCTAAAAAACAAGTAATCCAAATGTTAGAGCGGGTGGGTTTGACTCCTGGGGAGGATTTCTTTCGCCGCTATCCGGGGGAACTGTCGGGGGGACAACAGCAGCGGGTTTCCATCGCCAGAGCTTTGATTACTCGGCCGCAACTGATTATTTGCGACGAACCTGTGAGTATGCTGGATGCTAGCGTACAGACTCAAGTATTAGAGCTGATGTTGGAGTTGAAGCAGGAATTTAATTTGACTTATCTGTTTATTACCCACGATTTGTGGGTGGCGAGATTTTTTTGCGATCGCATTGCGGTAATGAATTCGGGAAAAATTGTGGAAATCGGGAAAACTAGGGATATTTTTACTAATCCGCAGCACCCTTATACTCAGGAGTTATTGCAGGCTGCTCCTTTACTGGCTCGAACTCAATAAAAATGTATAAAATTAGCGCAATCAGATATTAGTCAGCAACTTCTATATGGATTTCGGAAATTTCTGATTAAATTCGTTACAGTGAAGGGATACTTTTCAAATCATCCCACGGACACCAAGCAAATATGGCAAAATCTGACTTAGGCAGTTTTGCGGTGGCATCCGAAGCCTCACTCGAAATCGCAGAGGATGAGGACACCGAGATCGATCGTCCGACGGTAAGTAGATCGTCAGCATACAACAGTTGGTCTGCCGACGATCCCGTGGGAGCTTTGTTCAAAGAAATGGCTCGCTATCCCCTACTGACTGCCACCGAAGAGGTAGAGTTGGCGCGCCGCGTTCAAGAATTGGTAGCCCTTCAGGAACTAGAAGAGCGTTTAAAGCAGGAATTGGACAGAGTGCCCACAAAAGCTGAACTAGCCACGGCTTTGGGGGTGAGCGAAACTCAACTGCAACAGATCCGCTACCAGTGTCAGTCGGCGAAACGGAAAATGATCAGCTCTAATTTGCGCTTGGTGGTTTCGATTGCCAAACGCTATCTCAACCGGGGCGTGCCTTTTCTTGATTTAATTCAGGAAGGATCTTTGGGTTTGAACCGAGCCGCCGAAAAGTTCGATCCTGAGAAGGGTTATAAATTTTCTACCTATGCCTATTGGTGGATTCGCCAAGGAATTACCCGCACAATTGCCAATCAAGGGCGGACAATTCGGTTGCCGGTTCACATTGTCGAACAGTTAAATAAACTCAAAAGAGTTTATCGGGATTTGAGGCGTTCTCTTCAACGCAATCCCACTGAACTTGAACTTGCTAAAGAAATGGAAGTTACTTCCGAACAGCTTCGTTACCTCCAGCAAGTGCGCCGCCAATCTTTATCTCTCAACCACCGCATCGGCACGGAAGAAAGTTCGGAACTTTTGGATGTTATTGAAGATAATGCAACGCAATCTCCCGAAGCTCAGATGAATGAGATGATGATGCGCCAAGATATTTTGGAGGTGTTGGATAATATTTTGACTGAGCGGGAAAAAGAGATTGTTGCTATGCGTTACGGTTTGATAACTGGCGAACCTTACACTTTAGAAGAAGTCAGTAGTTTGTTCAATCTGTCCCGCGAACGAGTCCGTCAAATTCAAAATAAGGCAATGCGAAAGCTGCGCCGCCCTCAAGTGACGGAACGATTGAAGGGCTGGTTGAAATAAGCTTCAAAACATTGAGTTTGCATTGTGAAAAGTCTTAAATATTGGACGGCGAATGAAATTCGCGTCTATACAAACAAAACCCGCGGAGGCGGGTTTAATTGGTTTAACTGGTTCCAAGGCAGGGGAGCATCTTATTTTTGTAAAAAGCATTTTTTTCTTATAGTGCGAGCGTCCCCGCTCGCGTATCGTATAATACGCGATCGCCCCCGCTCGCGTATCGTATAATACGCGATCGCCCCCGCTCGCGTATCGTATAATACGCGATCGCCCCCGCTCGCACTATTAAATGCAAAACTGAGATCCTCCCCCAAGGCAGAGCCTTGGAACAGATATTCAGAGGCTCTGCCTCGGCTGGGAAAAAAGGAGGCAGAGCCTCCAGATCTGCGTTACTAGGCAGGAGCCTGGTAACGAGTAGAATTAAAAATATCTTGATGTGGTATTTTAAATTGTTGATTGTCGCTTACTACTGATTGATTTATGTCTGATGAGGTGATTTTGCGTCCAGCTACCCGCGCCGATGTGCCGGTGCTGTTTGATTTGATTAAGGCTTTAGCTGAGTACGAAAAGTTATCTGATGCGGTAACAGGTAATGCGGTAGATTTGGAAAATCATTTGTTTGCCGATCGCCCTTTTGCTGAAGCGATTCTAGCAGAATGCGAAGATCGGATTGTCGGCTGGGCGCTATTTTTTTACAATTATTCTACTTTTTTGACTCAGCCGGGGATTTATTTGGAGGATTTGTTTGTGCTCCCTGAGTTTCGCGGGCGGGGAATTGGCAAGTCTTTGATTGTTTATTTGGCGCGGTTGACGGTGGAAAGGGGCTGCGGGCGCTTGGAGTGGAGTGTGCTTGATTGGAATGAATTGGCGATCGGATTTTACAAGGGTATAGGTGCTGATGTGATGCCCGACTGGCGGATTTGCCGGGTGGCGGGGGAGTCTTTGGCGAGTTTGGCCTCGAAGTGATTTTATCAGTTGGCGATCGCACTACGACTCTCAAAAACGACTCTCAGAAACCGGGCTTTTTGCTGAATCTGCCGTCTGTAACCCGTCTTTTCCCGAAAAACCCGGTTTCTGGGCACCTCGTGGGTCAATTTTGGGTTGGGTAAATCCTAGTAAATAATTGGCAAAAATATAGGAAAATTTAAGTGACAGTAGATTTTGACTGAGAGAGTAGATCGTGATTATTTGGGTAAACGAGCAAATCGATCCGTCGGGTATTCTTTATGCTTGCATTGCTTGTGGCGATGAGACTCAAGCCAAGCAATGCCACGAATCTTTTGAGCAGAATTTGACGGCAGAGCAAAAACAGCAGGGCTGGGTTGCTACATTGCGAACAGTTACTTCTTGGGATGAGGTGCCTGTTAATTCTTTGAAATTGAATTGATGAGGGCAAGTTAGTCGATTTTAGATTTTAGATTTTAGATTTTAGATTGACTCCACAGATGCAATTTGGGAGTTTGAACTTTCGTCTAAAATTTTGATCGATACCCTCCGTCGTGTTGGCGCTTAATATGCGTTTTTGGTTGACTTATCAGCAGATTTAGTCTCGCTGTATTGAGGTGCGATCGCAACTGCCGGAAAACACAGCATATAATTTCGGAAAATGCCAGATAACTCGTTAGCAGAGCCTTCTAAGACGATCGCACTTTTGTAAAATTCAAACAAATCTGGTGAAAGTGTATCTGAAAGTACAATGCTGCAATCGTTGATGTCTGATACTCTCAAAATTGTGTCCTCCTGGCTGCGGGAATTTGGGCGGGAAATTGCGGGGGCGCAGTTCCCCGGCGGGAGGGTGAAACAGCCTGCATCCTGCGATCCCATAGCTGCAAGTTCCGCTAACGACAAATCGCATTTTTCAAACTGGTTTTAGCCTTACTATTAGTCAATAGAGGCATTTCAAATTGTCAAGTTAAGTTTTTATGATTGAGACATTATTTCACGCTTATACGCCTCTAGTGATCTGGACTGGGTTGGGACTGCTGGTATTTCGGTACATCCCAGTTGATTTTCCTAAGCTGCTGAGCCGCTTTCTGTTCTGGATTGGGATACCCCTGCAAATTGCAGTTTTAGCCCGTCAGAGCGATTTTTCCGGTGCTGTCGGATTCACACCGGCGATCGCCATATTCGTATTATTTGTCAGTACGAGTTTAGCTTGGTTGACTTGGGTATTATTACGGCGGCTGAGCACCCGCCACGTCAAAAAGCCATATTTTGACGGCAAACATTCTGTAGTTAATTTATTTCTATTAAATATAAATTCCCTGACGCGATCGAGCCAAGGCAGTTTTATCCTAGCTGCGATGTTAGGGAATACCGGCTTTGTCGGATTAGCAATCACCCCCGCGATCATCAGCAGCGATAACAACAACTGGGCCGTCTTGTACAGCGTCACCAACAACGTGATGGGAAGCTACGGATTTGGTGTATTTCTTGCTAGCTATTTCGGGCATTCCGATGGAAAAAATCACTGGTGGATTCAGCTTCGGGACGTGCTAACAGTTCCCGCCCTGTGGGCATTTATCATTGGTTTTTTTACCAGAAGTGTCCCCCTGCCTGAGACTGTAGAATCGGGATTGCAGACGGCAGTTTTAGGGGTAATTGCTAGTGCTTTGGTGTTGGTTGGTATCCGGCTGAGAGCTATTAAAACATGGCAAAGTTTTGAACTAGCGTTAATCCCGTCGCTGTTAAAAGTGGTAATTGTGCCGGTGCTGATCGGATTGGGTGCTAGTTTTTTCGGATTGAGCGGCGATCCGAGGTTGGTTTTGGTGTTGATGTCGGGAACGCCCACGGCTCTTTCGGTGCTGATTTTAGCAGAAATATATGAACTCGATCGCGATTTGTTAGCTAGCAGTATCGCCCTCACTTCTGTCGGTTTGCTGTTGATGCTTCCGCTGTGGTTGGCTTGCTTTATTTGATATTAACTGAGTTGGCTGTTGACTGTTGACTGTTGACTGTTGCTCGAAGGAAGAGGGAAGAAGGAAAAATAGTCCTTGATGCACATAATCTGTCTGTAGGGTGTGCAGCGTGCAATTTTACCATGACAATAGCTGGCGGTTGCTAATATTAGCTGAATTGTCAAATTAGATGACTCTAAAATTTCGGATTACAATTGACAATAAATGCACGGGAAACGACGATGAACGAGACAATAACTGCTACAGGTTTGCCTCCTGCATTCCCCGATCATACCCAACTGCCAGAGGAAGACGGTACATTTGTGAAGAATTTTCAGGAGCATCCGCAGAGTATCATTCTGACAGATTCGATCGCGTCGGTGGTAGAGCGGCTGCATCCAGACGGACAATATGCGATCGGGCAAGATTGCGGCATTTACTGGCGAGAAACTGACCCGCCAGAGCGAGGCGCAGAAGCACCGGATTGGTTTTATGTGCCCAACGTACCGCCAACAATCGACGGTTATCGCCGTTCTTATGTACTTTGGCGGGAACACATGGCTCCGTTCATTGCTTTAGAGTTTGCTAGCGGGAATGGAGATGAAGAGCGCGATCGCACTCCGCTAGCTGTAGCCGCTGACGGTACTACAACTAAACCGGGTAAGTTTTGGGTTTACGAAAGAATTATCCGCATTCCTTACTACGGCATTTATGAAATTAAAACGGGCAATTTAGAAGTCTATCACCTGATAGATTTTGTCTATCGCAGGATCGAGCCAAACGAACGCGGTCACTATCCCATTCCTGTATTAGATGTAGAATTGGGACTTTGGCAGGGAAGTTATCAAAATCAAGAAATGCTTTGGCTGCGGTGGTGGGATTCCCAGGGTAATTTGCTGTTAATTGGCTCCGAACAAGTTGAAATTGAGCGGGCTAGAGTCGAGCAAGCAGAGCGAAAAGCCGAGCAAGCAGAGCGAAAAGCCGAACAAGCGGAGCGAAAAGCCGCCCAGTTAGCCGATCGACTGCGAGCAATGGGCATCGATCCGGATGCTGAGGATTGAGATCGAATCTGATGGCCTCGGAGTTATACTGAGCGTGCGATCGCCCGCTTCCAGTACCGAAAAAATTTGAATTGGTTTTACCGGGACTGAGGAACAGACAGCAAAGCGAACAGAAACAGCCAACAATCCTATCTATCTATTCCCCGATGACAAACTCAGTTTTGATCGATCGTTTAGGTAACTGGAACCCGCAACTGCTGCGGGAACTTCGCGGTAGACTCAAACCCCACACAGTCATTGCAGCGGTCTCATTTTCGGTCATCTTCCAAATTATTTTACTGCTGATTGCCTCGCCAAATTCCCGCCTCTTTTCAGACGGCTGGCTGGACTTGTGGCAAATCATCACTTGGATGCTGCCCTATGTAACATTTACCCTCGGAAGTTATTGGATAGTCAACGACATCGGACAGGAACAGAAACGGGGAACTCTGAATTTTATTCGGCTGAGTCCGTGTCCGGCGTGGCAGATTCTGCTGGGTAAAATGCTGGGCGTTCCCGTACTGCTGTATATTTTCCTAGGGCTGATGGTTCCCCTGCACTGCTTGGCCGGCTTGCAAGCGGGGATTTCGCTGCCCCTGATTGCCAGCGTCTATCTGATGCTCGCACTTGGATGCGCTATATGCTACAGCGTAGTGATGCTCTGCGGGCTGGTAAGTGAAACACAGAGAACAGGGAACCCACCACAGGCAACAGCCTTTGGAGTTGGGGCGATCGCCTGTTGCGCGATCGCCCCATTGTACATGAGCTGGAACACCGCCATCACATGGCGGCCGCTGTTGGCGAATTCAGAAATATTCGGATACCCACATCCTGTTGTTTCGTGGTTTTTGCTCCCGATTAACAACATAGGTGTGGTGTCTCATACTTTTAGTTTAGTGGTGTTAGGCACTACTGCGTTTTTGCTGTGGCGAATATTGTTGCGGAATTTCAACAAACCTCGATCGACTGCGATCGGCAAACGGCAAAGTTATGCCATTTTAGCTGGTGTAGAAGTTCTCGCTCTAGGCTTTTTCCTACCCACAAGCGTGGTGGATGAGCAGAACGCCACCTTGGCAGCTATCTCGATGTACGTTTTGACCGTTATGCTGCTGCTGGTTTTAATGCTTGCTATCTGCCCTCAACGCCAAGCTTTATTAGAGTGGGTACGCTATGATTCTCCCGGCTGGCAAAGCTTAATTTGGTCGGATCGAAGCCCTCTGTTAGTGGCTGTTATTATCCATCTAATCGTAGCAAGTGCGCTGTTAGTACCTTGGCTATTTTGGATAGGTATCGGCACTAAAAAACTTGTAGAAACAGGTCTTTTAGTTCTGTGTACGACAAATACGATCTTAATATCCGCCACCTTCGTGCAACAAGTTTGTGCGACGAAAGTTCGCAATCCAATGGGATGGGCGAGCTGTGGATTCAGCATTTGGTTGCTCCTTGCTCCCGGAATGCTCCTATATTGGGAACTCATCCCCGATCGCATTCCTGCAACCGCCGCACTTTGGACGCTATTCGGCTATGGGTTTTGGCAGTTCTACAAACCAACAGCAATACCTTTTGTGGGATTGGGAATTCTTGCTCAATGGCTGTTTCTAGCATTTCTGCTGAGGAGATTTCAGAAAACTATGCAGAAATTAAAAGTAGGAACTTAGTACGATTTTAGATTTGGGATTGGGAACGATCGCAATTCGAGTTCTATACTAGGGCAATCCCAATTATTTCGCACAAATCGTAAGTCTAGCGGACTTCCTTCCAGTCACAAACCACAAAGCTTATGGAAACCAAACCACCTCTACCGCCCTTTACGCTAGAAACAGCAAAAGCCAAAGTTCAAGCTGCCGAAGATGCCTGGAATACCCGCGATCCCGAACGAGTAGCCCTAGCTTATACAGAAGATTCTGAGTGGAGAAACCGCGCGGAATTCTTCAGCGGACGGGAACAAATCAAAGCTTTTTTAACACGAAAATGGGCAAAAGAATTAGATTACCGTTTAAAGAAAGAACTGTGGAGTTTTACAGATAATCGGATTTCTGTCCGCTTCGAGTATGAATGGCACGATGATTCAGGCTACTGGTATCGCGCCTATGGAAACGAACAGTGGGAATTTGCCGAAAATGGGTTAATGCGAAGACGTGAAGCCAGCATTAATGATGTTCCAATTCTAGAGTCTGAACGCAAATTTCGATAACTCCTAAACCTATCTAAAGGTACGTAGTTGCGCTTCAGCGCTCCAAAGGTACGTAGTTGCGCTTCAGCGCTCTTAGGTACGTAGTTGCGCTTCAGCGCTCTTAGGTACGTAGTTGCGCTTCAGCGCTCGCTCCAAAGGTACGTAGTTGCGCTTCAGCGCTCCAAAGGTACGTAGTTGCGCTTCAGCGCTCCAAAGGTACGTAGTTGCGCTTCAGCGCTCCAAAGGTATAGCCTTTTTCAAAAAGTGAGGTATGACTGATACGTTATGTAACCAGTCCCGCTAAGAGGGCTGAAGCCCAACAACGTACCTCACCTTTCTGAGAACCGCTATAGTTGCGCTTTAGCGCTAAAGCGCAACAACATACCTCATCCTCAATCAGTAAGCAAACTCGGAGAAGTGATCACAAAGACATCCCTAGTTCCGACTCCTTCCACTTCCGGTTTAATCGGCGTAGTAAAGTGAAAAAACTCGTGATCGTTAACTAACAGCAATTCTCCCGGATGCAGAATTTTATTAAAAACAGGCTTCTCTTTCTTCGCCAAATACAAATGCGTTTCCCCGCCCACAATATTAGTGCGATCGACCGAGAAAATCGCGATAAAATCAGTACCGTCTTGGTGAATGCCTTCCGGTGCGGGGTTGCCGAAATTTTTCGGCGAACAACTCGTCCTGATTTGATGCACTCCGATTTCAGCTTCCGGGTGAATTTTGCATGAATCGAAGAAAGCAAAAATCAGTTGTTTGAAGTTATCGAGCGCAATTAGCCGATCGTCCAATTCAGCAAATTCCCGCCGGATGTCGCCCACCACCGGATTGTACTCTTTGCTTTGAAACAAATAGCCGTGAGGTAACTTAACTAACTCATTCCCGTTCACGACAAACCGCGACAATCTTCTCGAACGATACTTGCCTTTAATATAAGGATCTACAGGCATATCGTTAAAAAATGGCTTGAAACCTTCTAGCTTAATCGAGTTTACCTTCTTAAAAGTAAACATGAAAGCATAGTCCAAATGAATGGATTCTAATACGGTTTTCATGGATTATTCTCCTTTAAGCCTTGCTCCCCTCCTAAGTTTTGCCTTAAGAAGGTTTATACTTCTACTCTAGCTCAGGTTTTTTGAATGAGTCGTAAAAAATACTACAAAATTTGCAAAGATATCGTAAAGAAGGAAGAAGGAAGAGGGAAGAGGGAAGAGGGAAGAAGGAAGAGGGAAGAGGTAAAAAGACATACACAGCAAGCTTTTTAGCGATCGCTATTTCACATTTAATTAAGTGGATTTACTTAGCAACTTAATTCCGCACTGCTTTGACTAGCGACTGACAAGCCCGCAGGAAGACGGCAACATCGACCCCAACTGCAACGTACTGAACGCCAGCATCAATCCACTGCTTGGCGATTTCGGGGTTGTCGGCAAAAGTACCCGCCGCTTTACCTGCTTTGCGGATGGTTTGCACTGCTTCCTGCATCATGTCGATGACTCGCCGATCGCGAACTTGGCCCGGAATGCCGATCGACTGTGACAGATCGTAAGGCCCCAAAAAAATCACATCAATATGAGGGACTGTCACAATTTCTGCCAGGTTCTCGATGCCACCTTTACCTTCGATGTGAATCACCACCAAGGATTCTTCATTGAGTTTGTCCGTGATATCAACGCCCGCAGCAGTATAACGTCCCGCCCGCGTAGCGAAAGAAAGGCCGCGCGCGCCCAGAGGACTGTATTTAGCGCTTTTGACAGCGATTTCGGCATCGATTTTGCTTTCAATTTGAGGTATTTGAACCCCTGCGCTGCCGATGTCGAGAGCTCGTTGAATTTGTGGGCCGTCGTTTTTGCGGACGCGGACGATGGGTGCAATTCCGACGCAGTCGGCGGCGCGGCACAAATCTTCAGCCGCTAGCGGGTGCAGGGGGCCGTGTTCCATGTCGATGACGGCGAAATCAAATCCAGCATGACCGCAGATTTCCATGAATGCGGGATAGGCGCAGTTCATAAATAAGCCGAGGACTGTTTCGCCTTGTTTGATTTTTTGTTTGAGTTCGTTTTGACGCATAAGTTTGGAATTTTTAACCGCAGATGAACGGCGATTGACGCGGATTATTTTAAATCTTATAACGGGTGCATCTGGTTTTAGCAAATATATCCGTAGGGGCGAAGCATGACCGCAGTAAATATAAAATTATAACTAATAACTTATATGCGGTCATGCTTCTTCAGGCTTCAACAACCAGATGCACGCCTTATAGCTCAATACGGTTTACTTAAGATAGTCCGAAGAGAGGAACGAAGCAATCTCCGTATCTATTTCTCATCGGATTTTACCCCCAGGGCGCTATATCAGTAAACGGTATTGCCTTATAGCTCACAAAATCCCGCAACAAGTTACTTTATGTTAAGAGAATTGACATAAATTTTATAGCTGATTTTGCTTCTATTTTAAAAGGAATCAAACACAAAAGCCATGCAAAAATAAACATTCCTAATATCGGTAAAAATATTGGGCCCACAGAGGGTTCTACTAACCAAGCAAATAAAGCAAACATTCCAATACTGCCCGTTGTCCACAGCCAAAGAATCATAAATGCTAGGACTATTTTATGTAAAGTCAGCCTAATTTTGATGGAACAACCAAACGGTTGAGAATGGATATCTCCTTCGATAATTGGCAAAAATGAATTGCGGCCCGTGATGATGCGACTGATTTTGAAGGTATTGCCAGAAATTGTTCCTTCGTAAGGTTTTGCAGGTGGCGGGCCGAAGGGTAGAGTTACTCTAAAAAGTTTGGGAGGAGTGACAACTTCGTCCAACCTGTGCAAAACTTCCGAAAAAGTTAAACTTGTCGTAATTGTTAAACTCTCAAAAGGAATCAAAGATCTAAAAAATTTGACGATTTTAAGCATAAGGTTTATCCTGCTTTTATATAGTTGTTGATGGTATTTATGCCTCTTGTATAAAAAAGTTTGCCCTGACAACACGGCGAAATACCAGTATACTGCAAAATAAACATTTGGATGCGATGAGTGTTGTTCACTTATGTCTAAATTGATTCCACAATCTCCGATTAAACTGCGACGGTATCTATTTTCTTCGCTCAAAGGTCGATCGCTCGTCACCTTCACCCTCAGCCTGATTACCTCCCTCTCGGCTATTACCCCAGCCTTGGCTGCGCTTCCTCGCAATCCCGACAAAGAGGAAACTTGCGACATTCTCGTAGCCGGTGGCGGGCTAGCAGGTGCTGCTACCGCCTACGAAGGTTTGCTGGCGGGGCGCACCGTTTGCATCACCGAAATTACTGACTGGCTGGGCGGTCAAATTTCCTCCCAGGGAACCTCCGCACTAGATGAAAGAGACACTCAGCGATCGCTCTTATTTTACCCGCGCGGCTACCTAGAACTGCGGCAGCGCATCAAGGAACATTACGGGAGACTAAATCCCGGCGGCTGTTGGGTTAGCTATTCCTGTTTTATGCCCTACAACGGCCACAAAATTCTATCTGACATTTTGCAAGATGCCGCAGAAAAAGGCAAAGGGAAGCTGAAATGGTTTCCCAATACGGTGATTAAAGAACTAGCAGTTACTCCGGCCTCGGCGGGGAATGCGGTTGGGGGCCAACAGATTAAAAGTGCGATCGGCATTCAACACAAACCAGCCGCCAACACCCCGCCAATCAACACCGAAACTCTGTCTCAAACCATCGAAGATGCCTATCGCTACGAAAACTCGGCGCGATTTAACAAAACTATTATTCGGTTTACTTCCAAACCACCAAACCAGTCAAAATCCCAACCGAGAGGTGCAGATTGGTTCGTGGTAGATGCGACTGAAACAGGCGAATTAATCGGACTTGCCGATGTTCCCTACCGCCTGGGAATTGACCCGCGTTCTCCTCTGGAACCTTCCTCCGCCAGCCCCAACGGCGACACTTACTGCACCCAAGGTTTTACCTACACTTTTGCCATGGAGGCAACGAAGGAACCGCAGCAGCACCAACAGCCGTCTTTCTATCAACAATACGCTCCTTACTACAGTTATGAATTAGCGAGATTAGCTAGTTTTCCGCTAGTTTTTAGCTACCGCCAAATTAGGAGCATGAGACCGGATGAGCCGCGCCCTGCCGACCCGAAGCAATTCCCGATTTATCCTGGGGATATTTCCATGCAAAACTGGACGTGGGGGAATGATTACCGTCCCGGTTCTGCCGAGGATAATTTAATTTATTCTCGATCGCAATTGGCAGCAAACGGTCAACTGCAACCGGGTGGCTGGATGGGCGGTTTGCGCGCGGAAACTTTGCGCCGCGGTGAAGAGAATGCGAAAGGATATTTCTACTGGCTGGTAGCAGGAACCACTGACTCGCAATTAGGTAATGGAGTGAAAAAGCCTTATCCTAACAATCGCTTTTTGAGCGGCTTGGATTCGCCCATGGGGACGGTTCACGGACTTTCTAAGTATCCTTATATGCGGGAGGGGCGGCGGATTATTGGGCGGCCGACTTTTACTCAACCTCAAGGTTTTACGGTGTGGGAAGTTGATATGTCTCGCAATGATTTTAAGACGGATTTTTACCGCCAGAATTTGTCGGAACAAGAGTATCGCAATTTGTGGCTGGCTTTGGGAGGCTTGAATGCGCCGGCTTTGGCTGTGGGAATTCAGTCTGTTGAGGAGACAAAATCGCGATCGCGCGCCACGATTTATCCTGATAGTGTAGGTATCGGTCATTATGCGATCGACTTTCACCCCTGCATGACCAACAGCCCGCCAGAAGCACCGGGAAACACCGAACGCGAAGGCACTCGCAAAGGTCAAGGATCGGCTTATCCGTTCCAAATTCCCCTGCGGGCAATGATTCCTCAGAAGATTGACAATATGTTAGTGGCGGGTAAAAGTATTGCTGTCAGCCACACGGCAGCGGCTGCTTATCGAGTGCATTCCTTTGAATGGTCTGCTGGGGCTGCTGCGGGAGTTACGGCTGCTTTTTCCCTAGAAAAGGGGATTTTACCCTATGAATTGGTGGACGAATTGCCCTCCCGCGAGCCAAATTTGGAGGCGTTGCAGTTGCGGTTGCAGCAAAATAAGAATCCGATCGCATTTCCGGGTACTTCTATCTTCAATAGTTCGTGGCAAAACTGGAAATAAATAAGAAGTCATTAGTCAGTTGTCATTAGTCAGAAGGAAGAGGGAAGAAGGAAAAAAGAGGATTGTTCCCATTCTCCCCCTGTCCCCCCTGTCCCCCCTCTCCCCCTCTCCCCCTCTCCCCCTCTCCCGTGCAGATTACCCAGAAAAATATTAAGCTAGCTAAAGGACAAGCGATCGACAGCTCGGAACAACAAACCCGTTTTTCCCCAAAAAACCCAATATTTGCCGTTTTTTGCTTTTATAGCAATCGCCCCAGCGATGAGGACATAAATAACCTCATGAATAGAGCCTCCTAACCCATAGCATCAACGGTTTGATTTCCTGACTGTGCAACTGTCAACTGTCCACTGTCAACTGTCCACTGCTATACCCGCCCTCAAATCACAAAATTACCTGACATTCAATACATGAATATTTTTAGCAGTCTGCTTTCTGGCCCAACTAAAGAACCCCAAGTCACAAAACAGCGTCGAGGCATTGAAATTAAGTCTGAACGCGAAATCGAAATAATGCGGCAAGCAGCGAAAATTGTCGCCACGGTTCTGAAAGAAATTTCTCAACTTGTAAAACCGGGAATGACTACTGCTGATTTGGATGTTTATGCCGAAAGACGCATCCGTGAAATGGGTGCAACTCCGAGTTTTAAAGGTTATCACGGTTTTACTGGTTCAATTTGTTCTAGCATTAATAACGAAGTTGTTCACGGCATCCCCAGCCCTAAAAAAGTAATTCGATCCGGAGATGTTCTCAAAGTAGATACGGGAGCATATTATCAAGGTTTTCACGGCGATTCTTGCATCACGATCGCAGTTGTGGAAGTGACACCGGAATCGGCAAAATTAATTAGAGTTGCAGAAGAAGCTCTCTATAAAGGTATCGAACAAGTCAAGGCTGGTGCTTATTTGCTCGATCTCGCTGGTGCGATCGAAGATCATGTCAAAAGCAACGGTTTTAGCATTGTTGAGGAGTTTACAGGCCACGGTGTCGGGCGCAATTTGCACGAGGAACCGTCGGTTTTCAATTTCCGCACCCGCGAAATGCCTAACGTGAAATTGCGATCGGGTATGACATTGGCGATCGAACCGATTTTGAATGCAGGTTCTAAGTACACTCGGACGCTTGCTGACAAGTGGACTGCTGTAACGGTTGACAATGCTATGTCTGCTCAGTTCGAGCATACTGTGTTGGTGACGGATACCGGTTATGAAATTTTGACCGATCGATCAAAAGTTTAATTGGGAAGGCTTTAAGAATAGACAAGATTTTCAACAGTTGACAGTTGACAGTTGAAGAACGACCTCTACCTTTAAGTCCGAGGATTGGAATAATCAATAGTCTGATTTTAATTCCTCCCGATCGGGCTTTCAACCAATTCTTTCTGGTAAAAGTCTTTTTGATCAATTTTTCGGGCGACGATCTGAGCATCGTCCCACAACAATCATTTTTGTGGGACGACGATCTGGAGAATCGCCCCAGAAAAAATGATTGTTGTGGGATGGGCCGGAAAGCCAGTCCTAACTATTTTTGTAATCTTGTCTGTTGGATCGAAACCCAACTCAAAACTTTTGAGTTTAATCGCAATTTTTGGAGTTGCTTCTATAGATGGAGTGAAAAAATAGTTGAATTCGGCTAAATTAAAAGATAATAGTGGTAAAACGTAAGGGTAAGGGATATGTCAGCAAGACTATTATTGGTAGATGATGAACCGGGCTTGCGGGAAGCAGTACAAGCTTATTTGGAAGATAGCGATTTTTCGGTTGAGGTTGCCAGTAATGCTCGGGATGGCTGGGAACTCTTGCAGCAGATGAATCCGGATTTGGTGATTTCAGATATTATGATGCCGCAGGTGGACGGCTATCAGTTTCTCAAGCAAGTGCGGGAAGATCCTCGCTATAAGGCTTTGCCGGTGGTGTTTTTGACGGCTAAGGGGATGACGGGCGATCGCATTCAAGGCTATCAAGCAGGCTGCGATGCTTATCTTTCTAAACCCTTCGATCCCGACGAGTTAGTGGCAATTGTCACGAATTTGCTCGCCCGCCGCGCGGCGGCTAAGGAGACGGGTGGCAATGCTGAAAGTCCTGATATTGCTGCTTTGGCCAGCCAAATGGCGAGAATTGAGTCTTTGCTAAGCGGGCGGAGTGCGATCGTCCAAAGTAGTTCGTCGGTTAAAATTGATTTGACTCCGCGAGAGCAAAGTGTTTTGGATTTGGTTGCTCAAGGTTTGATGAATAAGGAAATTGCCCGCCGCTTGGAAACTAGCGTGCGGAATGTGGAAAAGTACGTCAGCCGTTTGTTTAGCAAAACTGGTACTAACAGCCGTACTGAGTTGGTTCGCTACGCTCTCGAACACGGTTTGACTAAGTAGCAACCGTCTCGATTTTGCTGGTGGCTCTTCCTCGCCACTCTGCATTACCAGACTCTTCCTGGTAACGAGAATTCTGTCCAATCAATCAAGGTACGTAGTTGGGCTTCAGCCCTCTTTAGATATATAGCCTTTCGAGCGAAAGATGAGGTATGCCGATGTATGCTGCAACCCTTACGATGTCAAGCTTTTTCTCACAAAATTGCTCCGCGAACCTTTTAGAGAAAGGCTATATGTCCCAAGAGGGCTAAAGCCCAACTACGTACCTATTTACCCTCCTTTCCAAAATTACTTACAGGAAAACCTGATTGTTTAAGAGTTTTCAAGTAATCAATAGAAACGGGAAGAGTTAGCCGGATACCCTCCGTCAGGCAAACTTGCCCCGAAGTGTCACAGATCGGGGTATATTTTCTCGAAAATAAGCGACGATTAAATAATAGCAGCGCAGTCAAGTAGCGGCCGATGTTTAAATTTATAGCAGCACCAAAATTTAGTTGATACTAGGAGGAGATTATGAGGAAAAGCACGGCGCGACAAACGATAAGTGCAATGGTAGCACTGCCGATCGTACTAATTGCCAATAACACTCAAGTTTTAGCTACTGATACCGGTCAGAAAATCGAGCCAAACAAGCAAGTTTCTAATTTAGGTGATGAGCTTGATTTAGAGATGGCGGCACCAACCACAACAATCCTCATTGAAGAAAGCGAAGATTGGGATCGACCTGATTTTTCAGCTACTAATTTAGATATGGAGATTGATAAAATTCTGATCGAAAATGCGATCGAAAATGTGCAAGTTGTCATTGAGGAACCGCCGCCCGTAGTTTATCTCAGTGCGGCGAGGGGCCAGCAAAGCAGGGAATGCAAGATTTCAGCCGTTTGCGAATAACTGCATCAGATTTGTGGGATTTTTGGCGATTCCCTACGGGATAGCTACGCTTCACGACTTTTTTGCTCGGGAGAATGTGAGCCACCGAGGGTAAAAAAAATCAGTAAAATCCGGTTGATTTTCCTGAGATTATGATAATAACAGAGTATGTATTTCTTCGGGTATGTTTTAAGGGCGATCGGCTAATATAATCGGACAGTTTCAGAGCTGAGGTACGGGCAGCTAAAAACAAGGTACGTTGTTGGGCTTTAGCCCTAAGAGTTTAATTGGTTATATAAGCTGTCAGGCATACCTCATCTTTTTGAGAAAGGCTATATTTATTATATCGTTGACCGTTGCATAGGAATGATTTAACCGCAGAGAACACAGAGGACACAGAGAGAGAATAGAACTCTGAATAATTGTGATGTTAGAGGCTACTCCCGAATCCGATCCCCCCTAACCCCCCTTAATAAGGGGGGGGGACAAGAAATATCCTCAAAGTCCCCCTTCTTAAGGGGGATTTAGGGGGATCGAGATATATGCAACTTCACATTAAATTGGTATCAACAGTCAACTGTCAACTGTCAACTGTCAACTGTCAACTATCAACTGTCAACTGAAAGCATCTATATCTATCAGGATTTTCAAATATTATGGTTAATTCGCACTGCCACCAAGACACCGCAGCAGAGCAAAATAAAAGTGCGCTGCAAACTCTCTCCCGGACTCTTTCAATGTCTCAGGGGCAATTTTCGCTGATTTTGGTGCGGTGCAATTACAGTGCGATGCGAGAACAAACTGTACGGCAATTGCGGCAGCAGTCTGGTGTCGAGATTCGAGAAATTGTCCTCCCGAAATCTGTTAAAACTCTGTACACGACGATAGAAACCGAACTTGAAGGCAGCCAGCCTCAAGCTTTAATGGTGTTTGGATTGGAATCGGTAAGTGCGATCGATCGCGTACTGACATCTACCAACTACGTCAGGGAAGAATTTCGCAATAATTTTCCCTTCCCAGTGGTGCTGTGGGTGACAGACAAAATCTTAAAAAAACTGATTCGGTTAGTCACAGATATCGAGACTTGGACGACAAGTGTTGAATTTGTGCTGGGCCCAGACGAGTTGGTGGATTTTTTGGGCAAAAGTTGCGATCGCATTTTTGCTAAGATTTTAGAAAGCGGCAAATGGCGTTTAAGTAACTCTGCCATTCTCGGAGCCAATTCTTTAGCTGAATTAGAGTCGGCGAGACAAGACTTGCAAACTTGCAACATCAGGTTAGAACCAGCTATTGAAGCAAGCTTGCAATTTATTCGCGGTCGAGACGAATATGCTGGTCATCGCATCCATGCAGCTCTTGAATTGTATCAAAAAAGTCTCAGTTTTTGGAAGTATCAAGTAGCATTTATCGGCCCAAAAACAGAATTTAGCGATTTATTATTTACCGTTCACCCTGCACCAGTATTAGAGGGAATTCTAGTATTTCACATCGGTCTTTGCTACCGTTTTCAAGCAGAAAAACACCGCAGTGGCAACCGTCCTTACTGGACGGAAGCTAAAAATTATTTTCAGCAATGTATTGATGTTATAGAACGTGCGGGACAGCCGGATGCCGTCGGTATATTCATCAATCAACTCGGCGAAGTATTGCAGCATTTAGAAGATTGGGATGCACTCTGGAATTTAGCTATCAAAGCTCGGAGGTTACATGAAAATATGGAAAACTCAACAGTTAATTTGGCTCAAGATTACGGCTTTTTGGCTAGAGTAGCCTTAGAGCAAAAGAATTGGCAAGGGGCGAAAGAATGGGCTTTAGTCGCCCTACAAGCTCTCAACTCAAAATTTGAAGCGACGGGACACGCAACGCCTCTAACATCGCAGCATCTAGGCTTATATCTGTTAATTTTAGCAGAGGCTCAGAGCGAGTTGGGCGAGATTGAGGAGGCGATCGCACATTTAGAGCTAGCTCGATCGCAAACCGA
The DNA here is from genome assembly GCF_020738625.1 of Microcoleus sp. PH2017_09_SFU_O_A. NCBI lineage: Bacteria > Bacillati > Cyanobacteriota > Cyanophyceae > Oscillatoriales > Microcoleaceae > Microcoleus > Microcoleus sp. PH2017_09_SFU_O_A. The sequence continues at coordinate 4,148 of NZ_JAEQCF010000005.1, read as the reverse complement.
ACCTTGCTACAACCCGCAACTGTATTTGCGGGTTTTAGAAATGCTGCGAGGATTCTATTTTCAGCGGGGAGAATATCTCAAAGCATTTCAGCTTAAGCAAGATTATCGAGCGGTAGAACATACGTATCGCTTCCGAGCTTTTATTGGAGCCGGAAAATTGCAGCCACACAGAGAAGCGATTAATCCCGCCGAAACAGTTGCCGCCGCTCCTACTATTGCTGACGAAATTACCGCTTCCGGTAGAGAAGCAGACCTCAATCGCTTGATATATAGGATGAACAATACCCCGGACAAACTGACAGTAATTTACGGTCAGTCTGGAGTTGGCAAAAGTTCAATTGTCACCGGGGGATTAGTGCCGGCTCTCAAGCAAAAAAAGATCGAAATGCGGACTGTTTTGCCTGTAGTGCTGCAAGTTTACAACAACTGGCCGCGGGAATTGACCAGACAGTTATCTGCCGGGAAAGCTGAAATATTCGATCGCGACATTTTCGATGCAGTACCGGGATCGGCTTCGGGAGATTTGAGCGCAGCAGGCGCAGCCAACGGCAATCTGCGGCAGGAATTTAACGGCGGCTCGGTTGGAGTAAATCAGGATCGGATTGAGCAGTCACAGCCTGTAGAAGTAATTGTCGAAAAACAGGCGATCGAATATGAGAAAATCATCAAAGAGTTGCAAACAAACTCAGAACATCTAGTAACTGTTCTGATATTTGACCAATTTGAAGAATTCTTTTTCGTGTGGAAAGAGCCTGCGGAAAGACAGATATTCTTTGATTTTTTGCGGGAATGCTTGACAATCAAGTATTTAAAAGTCGTCCTGTCTTTGCGGGAAGATTACCTGCACTATTTGCTGGAATTTTCCCGACCCAAAAACCCAACAAAATTTATCAACAATGATATTTTGGCGGACGTTCTCAGCAAAGATATTCTGTTTTATTTGGGTAATTTTTCCCAGGGCGATGCGCGAGCGGTAATTCGCACTTTAACTGAACGATCGCAGTTTTACTTAGAACCGGAGCTGATCGAAGAATTAGTCAAAGATTTAGCTGGAGAATTGGGAGAAGTCCGCCCGATCGAACTGCAACTTGTGGGCGCTCAACTCCAACAAGAGGACATTAGAACTTTAACTCAATATCAGGAACTGGGCAACAGTCCCCAACAAAAATTAGTCGAAAGATTTCTCGAAGAAGTCATCAAAGATTGCGGGCCAGAAAATGAAGGGGCTGCTCGCCGAATATTGTATTTTCTCACAGATGAAGATGAGATTCGACCCCTGAAAACCCGCGCCGAATTAGCCTCCGATCTAGCGATATTTGCAGCCACTGATAAATTAGATTTAGTCTTAGAACTGTTAGTCAAATCCGGTTTAGTTTTTCGGTGGACTGAACTGCCGGCAGAGCTTTATCAGCTCGTTCACGACTATCTAGTTAGCTTCATCCGCCAGCAGCAGGAATTAGATAAAAAAGCAGAATTTGAGGAACTACGCAAGCAAAACCAAATTAACCGAGATGAAATTGAACAAATTCGTAAAGACAGAGAGCGAGATGCTTTGCTGTCGGAAGCTAGAGACAACCAGCGCTTAGCTAGAGACAAACAGCACCAAGCGGAAGCTCAACTTTATCAAACTCGGAGATGGCAATTGCGGGCGGCGATTCTAGGAGTGCTGGTACTCGGAGGTGTTTCTTGGATAGGATTCGAGCAAGCAAAATTAGCAGAAAGCGCGCGGCAAGAAGCAGAAACAAGTCGGACTGATGCCCTAAATTCCGCATCGGAGGCTTTGGTGCTTTCTAATGAAAAAAATCAATTAGGAGTGTTGGAAAATAGTATCAAAATCGGTCGCGATTCTCTGAAAAGTACGGCGCTGCCTGTGGATACTAAAAATAAGATTGCTGAGAGGCTCAGACAAGCAGTTTCGGGGGTGCAAGAACGCAACCGTTTTGAGCAGCACAGCAAGTTTGTTTTGGATGTGAGTGTGAGTCCAGATGGCAATTCAGTTGCTTCGGCAAGTGCTGACAAAACGGTTAAATTGTGGAGCAAAGAAGGTAAGTTATTAAAGACTTTCAAGCACGGCGATAGCGTGACGAGTGTTAGTTTTAGCCCGGATGGGAAAACGATCGCAACTGGTGGCGCCGATCGCACAATTAAAATTTGGCAAGTGGATAACGACAAAAGTGCGATCGTAACTTTATCCGGCCACACCAAAATTGTTACCAGCGTCAGTTTCAGCCCCGACGGCAAAACCCTAGCTTCCGGGAGTCACGACAACACCGTCAAAATCTGGAACCTGGAAACAAAAAAATTGCTGCAAACCTTAACCAAACACAAAGACTGGGTGCTCGGCGTCAGTTTCAGCCCCGACGGCAAAACAATTGCGACCGCAAGTGTTGACAAAACTATCAAACTTTGGAATCGCAAAGGTAAAACCCAGAAATTTCAAATTAATCCCAAAACATTAACCAAACATTCTGACATTGTTTACAGCGTGAAGTTCAGTCCCGACAGCCAACAAATCGTCTCAGCCAGTGCCGACACCACAGCCAAAATTTGGAATCGAAAGGGTGAGGAAATCAAAACTCTCAAAGGACACAACGACGGAGTTGTCAGCGCGAGTTTCAGTCGCGACGGCGAAAAGATAGTTACAGGCAGCGCCGACGATACCGTAAAAATTTGGAGTCGCAGCGGCAATTTGCTCAACACTTTTCGAGGACATCAAGACGACGTGAGGGCCGTAACTTTCAGCAGCGACGGCACGATTGCTTCCGCCAGCAAGGACAAGATGGTGAAACTTTGGCAACCAAACAGCACTCCGTTGAATAAGATTTTATCCGGGCATGGAGATTGGGTTTATAAAGTCAGTTTTAGTGGGGACGGCAAAACAATTGCATCTGCTAGTGGCGATAATACGGTAAGACTTTGGCGCCCTGATGGGAGTTTAATCAAAACCTTAACAGACCACAAGGATTCTGTTACCTGGACGAGCTTTTCGCCAGACAATAAAACTGTGGCTTCTGCCAGCGATGACAAAACCGTGAAAGTCTGGAGTTTAAACGGGAAACTGTTAGATACCCTGCGTCATAGTGGCCTTGTGAGAAGCGTGAGTTTTAGTCCAGATGGCAAGATAATTGCCGCCGCCAGTGCCGATCGCAAATTGTATCTCTGGCGCTGGAACGGTACTAAAGCAACAATGCTTGCAAAACTCGATCACAGCAATCCAGTAATTAGCGTTAGTTTCAGCCCTGACGGCAAAACAATTGCTACTGCTACCGCTGCTGAGAATAAAGCAAGTGAAACACAAAATGATGCTGAAATGGCTGGAGAAAAGAGAGTTTACCTCTGGCAATTTAACGGTACATCGGCGAAGATGCTGAAATCTCTCGATCACGCAGACAGTGTAAGAAATGTCAGTTTCAGTCCAGATGGTAAGACTATTGCTGCTGGTTGTGCTGACAAAAAAGTTTACTTGTGGGCTTTTGATGGTAAGACAGCTAATTTAACTGAAAAACTGAACCACAGCGATACTGTGGAAAGCGTGAGTTTCAGCGCAGACGGCAAATTGATTGCGGCAGCGAGTGCGGGAAATACTGTTAAGCTGTGGAATTTTGACGGCAAGAAGGCGCTGCTATCGAAGACTTTGGAATCGAGCGATCGGGTGTTGAGCGTTACTTTTAGTTCTGACAGCAAAACTCTGGGTTTTGCTAGCAGGGATCGGACTGTAATTCTGTTACCTGTGGAGAATTTGGAGCTAAATAATATTATTGCTCGGAGTTGCGAGTGGTTGGGGGATTATTTACAGAATGACCCAAATGTCGCTGAGGGCGATCGATTGCTTTGTCTTGGGTTTGGCAAGCAGGCGTTAAATAAGAAGAAGTAAAGCTACAGGTACGTAGTTGCGCTTCAGCGCTCTTAAGGTACGTAGTTGCGCTTCAGCGCTCTTAAGGTACGTAGTTGCGCTTCAGCGCTCTTAAGGTACGTAGTTGCGCTTCAGCGCTCTTTCATAAGTAACCAGGCAAAATTCAGAAATACTCTTTACGCTTGTAAGCATTTCAAGCAAAATCCCATACAATTAATTCGGAACTACTATTTATAGCAAAGAGCGCTCAAGCGCAACAACGTACCTTTAAGAAATCTATCTAGCAAAATCCCAT